>NZ_JBOBDM010000005.1:0-143796 GCF_050586605.1 Pseudomonas sp. ES1
AGGCGCGTCGCTATATAGTGATCGCCACAAAACCAAGACAAGGATGCAAAGGCGTGCTGGCAACCTCCCTCGTTCTGATCGCAGCCCTGCTGCACGCCACCTGGAACACCCTCATCAAATTCAGCGGCGAGCGCCTGCTGGTGATCGCCAGCATGGACCTGGTGGCACTGGTGTTCGCGCTGCTGGCCGTGGCCTTCGTCGACTTCCCGCCGGGCGAGATCTGGCCTTGGTTGCTGGCTTCGGCTTTGGCCGAGCAGCTGTATCGCGTGCTACTGATCAAGGCCTACCGGGTCGGTGACCTGGGCCTGGTCTACCCTCTGATGCGCGGGCTGTCGCCGCTGGTGGTGCTGGGGCTGACCCTGGCGTTCGCCGGTGAGTCGCTCAGCCAGCAGCAGATCATCGGCATCCTGCTGATCCCCTGTGGCATGGCCTGCCTGCTGTGGCAGGGCGGCGGCGGCGACCGGTTGCCCTGGTCGATGCTGCCGGTGGTGGCGCTGATCGGCCTGTGCATTGGCTGCTACACCTGGTTCGACGGCCAGGCTGTGCGCCTGTGGGGCAAACCGTTGGATTACCTGGTATGGCTGACCCTGCTCAGCGCCTGGCCTTTTCCGTTGCTGGCCGGCGTTGCCCGGCGTGCACCCTTCATGCTGTTCTGGCGCACCCAGTGGCGCCTGGGCCTGGCGGTGGGGGTGTGCGTGCTGTTGAGCTATGCCCTGGTGCTGTGGGCCATGCACCTGGGGTCGGTGGCCGAGGCGGCGGCGTTGCGCGAGCTCAGCGTGATCCTTGTGGTGCTGCTGGGCATGCGCTACCTCAAAGAACCTTTTGGCGGGCCGAGACTCCTAGCTTGCGGGCTGGTGCTGGCGGGCATGCTGGTGATGAAGCTCTGACCGATCATTTTTGAACAAGGAGTCCTGTCCATGACCGTAGCCCTGTGGTGCATCCTGATTGCCCTGGCTTTGCCGCCGTTGTGCGCGTTGATCGCGAAAGTGAGCAGCGGGCGCTTCGGCTTGCGTGACAACCATGATCCGCGCGCCTTCCTCGACACGCTGTCCGGCCTGCCGCGACGGGCCCACGCCGCTCAGCAGAACGGCTATGAGGCATTCCCGGCGTTCGCCGCGGCGGTGCTGGTGGCGGATATCGTCGGCAACGCCGAGCAGGTGACCCAGGATGTGCTGGGCGTGATGTACATCACCAGCCGGTTGCTCTACATCATCTGCTACCTGGCCGATTGGGCGGCGCTGCGCTCGATCGTGTGGTTCGCCGGGCTGGCCTTGATCGTGGCGTTTTTTGTCGTGTCGGTCTGAGGCCGAGTTGCCTTCTTCGCGGGTAAACCCGCTCCCACAATGATCGGCAATCCCTGTGGGAGCGGCGGTTCGCCGCTGCGATTCACCCGCGAACAATCCAGTGCCGATCAGGGCACCTTCGGCACCTCGGGCAGCGCTACACCCTTGGGCCACAACATCCAGATCTGCCCCTGCTGCTTCATGTTGCCCGCCAGCTCGCCGGCTTCGGGCCCGGTGCCCCAGAACAGGTCGGCACGCACTTCGCCGGTAATGGCGCCGCCGGTGTCCTGTGCGCCCACCGGGCGTACCACCGGGCTGCCGTCAGGGCGGGTGGTGGACAACCACAACAGGCTGCCCAGCGGGATCACCTTGCGGTCGATGGCCACGCTGTAGCCTGCGGTCAGGGGCACGTTGAGCGAGCCGCGCGGGCCTTCGTTGCTATCCGGGCGGGTGCTGAAGAACACGTAGCTGGGGTTGCTCGCCAGCAGCTCCGGTACCCGTTGCGGGTTGGCCTGGGCCCAGCTGTGGATGCTGCCCATGGTCACCTCTTCTTTTTTCAGCTGACCCTGCTCCACCAGCCAGCGGCCGATTGGCCGGTACGGGTGGCCGTTCTGGTCGGCATAGCCCAGGCGCAGCTGGCGCCCGTCGTCCAGCTGCACCCGGCCGGAGCCCTGGATCTGCAGGAACTGCAGGTCCATCGGGTCGGTCAGCCAGGCCAGTACCGGCGCCTTGGCGCCGTCGCGGTTGATGACCTGGGCGGTGTCGTAGGGCTTGAGCACGCGGCCTTCGAGGCGCCCGCGCAGGCGCTTGCCCTTGAGCTCGGGGTACACGCTGGCCAGGTCCACCACGATCATGTCCTCTGGCACGCCATACACCGGCACCTGGGCCGCGTCGGTGCGTTTCAGGCTGCCTGGGTAGACGGGCTCGTAGTAGCCGGTAATCAGGCCGTTGGCGTTGTTTTCGGCCGAGCGCAGGCCATACACCTGCAGGTTCTGTTCGAGGAAGGTGCGCACTTGCGCGGCGCTGGCCGTCGCCGTGCCGGCCGCTTCACAGGTAGGGGCCCACACCGGGTCACGCTTGAGTTTCTCGCAGCCGTTGCGCCAGGCGTTGAACCCGGCCAGCAGGTCGTCGTCGCTGACCGCGGGCAGGTCTTTCCAGGTGGCCGGGGCGTAGGTGGCGATGGCGTGGGGTTCGGGCTTGGCGTTTTCGCCGCCGTTGCAGCCGGCCAGCAGGGCCAGGGCCGGAAGCGCCCAGGCAAGGTGGCGCAATGCAGATGTCATGAGCGTGGTCCTGTGCGGGGTGAACATGAATATTCGCCCTTGTTTTCTGTGTGGCTATTGGTCTTTGGCCGATGGGCGGCGATACTGGCGCCCCGTTGTTCCCGGCCGAAGAGACCATGATGTTCAAGCGATTGTCCGTAGTACTGCTGGCTGCCCTGGCCCTGACCGCCTGTGACCAGGTCGACCCCAACTCGCCGCTGGGCCAGCGCAAGGCGATCTTCAAGGCGATGCTCAAGACCAGCGAGGACCTGGGCGGCATGCTGCGTGGCCGGCTGCCGTTCGACGGGGCGAAGTTCGCCGATGGCGCGGTGAAGCTCGATAGCCTTGCCCAGCAACCCTGGCAGCACTTTCCACAGGTGCGCGACGAGGGCGACAGCAGTGCCCGGGCGGATGTCTGGGAGCGTCAGGCGCGTTTTCACGACCTGGCCCGGCAGCTGGAAGGGGTCACAGGCGAGCTGGTGGACGTGACTCGCAGCCAGCCGTTGGAGGCCGCGCAGCTCAAAGGGCCGATGGACAAGGTCGAGGCTGCGTGCAAGGCCTGTCATACCGAGTTTCGCAATCATTGAGATGAGCACGGGGCATTGTGTGCGCGGGCTTGCCCCGCGATGGCATCATCGCCGGGCAAGCCCGCGCACACAACGCTTCGCGCCTGCATGAGACGGGTCGGCTAGCGCTCCAGCTCGTCCACCGCTTCCTGCAGTTCCTTCTTCGCCTCGGCGAGCTTGTCCTTGCGCTTGTTGATCTTCTCTGCGTCGCCTTTCTTCATGGCTTTGTCCAGGTCCTTGGTGCGCTGGTTCACTTCGTGACGGGCGTCGAGCACCTTCTGCTCGCGCTCCTTGCGCAGGCCGGCATCGGTGCAGTGTTCGGTCACTTCACCCAGGGCCGTTTCCAGCCCGGCCAGTTGCTCTTTGTTGCCATGGGCGCGGGCTTGTTCGATCTGTTCGCTGATGGCCTGACGCTTGGCCGCGCATCCAGTCAGCGCCGGCTGCTCTTCGGCAGCCATCAGCGGGCTGGCGACGAAACCCAGCAGGGTGGTCAGGGCGAGGGACGAAAGCAGTTTCATCAAGGGCTCCATTCGGGGCAGGGCAGCAGAAAGCGGAATGCTGCCCTGATCCGCGAAATTTAGAAACCCTCGATTGCATGTTCTCGCAGTTGCAGGGCCAGGGCCTGTACCTGCTCATGGTTGAAAAAGCCAAGCAATTGGGTGGCCCGGCCAGGGCCGATGCCGGGCTCGGCAAGCCATTGCTCAATGTTTCTGGAGGCCAGGGTGGGCCAGTCGGGCCCAAGCTTCAGGGCGGCCGGGGCGGGTACGCCGAGTGCGCGTAGCCAGCGTTCGAACGGCTGTTGGCGAGCTTGGGCGAAGGCGTGTTGCAAGTGATCGGCGCGGGCCTGGGCAATGCCGGGCAGGGTCGCCAGGGTGTCGCGGTCGAGGTCCAGCCAGTCGGCCAGGGTCGTGAGTCGCCCGCTGTCGATCAGCCGCTGCCAGGTGCCGGGCCCCGTGCCAGGCATGTCCAGCCCCTGCTTGCCGCTGAGCCAGGCCAGCCGGGCAAGAAACTGTTGCTGGCAACCCTCGCTGGCCTGCCAGCAGCTCAGGGCGTGGTGCTCGGCCGGGTCTGGCGCGATTACCGGTGTGCGCTGTGGGCTGCGATGCACCACGCTTTCCAGGCGGGGAATGGTCAAGCCCGCCAGGCTCACCGCCACCTGGTCGCCCGGGCGAATGTCCAGTTGCTGCCAGCGCGCCAGCGAGCCCAGGCTGAGCTGGCTGATTTGCCGGTCATCCAGGCGCAGCGGTTCGAGCTGCAGCAGCGGGGTGACGCGCCCGGTGCGGCCAATGCGAAAATGCACCCCGCGTACCTGTGCCAGCGCCTGCCTGAACGGGTACTTCCAGGCGGCGATCCAGTAAGGCGTGCGGGCTTGCCAGCGCTCGGCCGGTGGCCGGCTGTCCTGGCGCAGGATCACGCCATCGGTGGCGAAGGGCAGGGCGGAGCGATACCAGTGCTGGCGCCAGTGTGCGGCCTCCTCGAAGGTGGTGATCGCCACGCTGTGGCGCAGGCTGTCGGCAAACCCCAGCGTTGCGAGCTGCGCCAGGCGTTCGGCCTGGGTGTGCGGGCCTGTCGGCCAGTCCCAGACGAACAGGCCGATACCGGCGCCCTGCACATCGCTCAGCTGTTTGCGCGCCAGCAGCCCGGCAACGATGCCGCGCGCGTTGGCGCTGCCGGCCTCTGCCTGTACATGGCCTTCGAGGCGCCAGTACAGCTCGCCTTGGAATACCGTGTCCAGCGGCTGTGGCAGCTCTTGCAGGATGCCGCTCAAACGGGGGATGTGCCGGCTCCAGTCATGCCCCTGGGTGCCATCGCCGCGGCTGAGCAGCTGGCTTAACCGGCCCTGGCGAAAGATCAGCGACACGGCCACGCCATCGACCTTGGGCTGTATCCACACGTTTTTCTTGCCCTGTAACCAGCTGCGTACCGCTTGCTCGTCGGCCAGCTTGTCGACGCCGGTATGCGGCACAGGATGAGGGGTCGGGCCGCGTGCGCTGGCCAGCGGGTTGTCACTGCCAGGCAGGTTGAAACAGGTTTGCAGGCTCAGTAGTTGCTGGCGACTCTGGTCATAGAGTTCGTCCGCTACAAGGGCAATGCCCTGGCGGTGATAGTGGTCGTCCCAGCGGGCCAGGGTCTGGCGCAGGTGGGCGACTTCAGCACGGGCGCGCGCGGTGTTCCAGTCGGGACAGGGCTCGGCATTGGCCGGGGCGAGGTAGGCGCATAGCAGAACAAGCAACATCCTGAGCGACATGGGCGGCATCCTTGCGTGGCGAAAGGGAATGCTCAGCCTAGGCACGGCTGGGCACCCGCAACGCGTCGGATTGTCATGCGATATTTCATGAAAAAGGCCCCTGCCGATCACTCGGCAGGGGCCTTCCTGTACCGCCGTAGGAGGTTTACAGGCCGGCAGCGGCGCGCAGGGCGTCGGCGCGGTCGGTGCGCTCCCAGGTGAAGGTGGTGAAGGTGTCGTCGCCGACGGTCTTCTGCTGCGGGGTACGGCCGAAGTGACCGTAGGCAGCGGTTTCCTGGTACATCGGGTGCAGCAGGTCGAGCATGGTGGTGATGGCGTACGGGCGCAGGTCGAAGCACTCGCGCACCAGCTGGATGATCTTGTCGTCGGAGATCTTGCCGGTACCGAAGGTGTTCAGCGAGATCGAGGTAGGCTGGGCCACGCCGATGGCGTAGGACACCTGGATCTCGCAGCGCTCGGCCAGGCCTGCGGCGACGATGTTCTTGGCTACGTAACGGCCAGCATAGGCGGCCGAGCGGTCGACCTTGGACGGGTCCTTGCCGGAGAACGCGCCACCACCGTGGCGGGCCATGCCGCCGTAGGAGTCGACGATGATCTTGCGGCCGGTCAGGCCGCAGTCGCCCACCGGGCCACCGATGATGAACTGGCCGGTCGGGTTGATGTGGAACTGGGTGTCCTTGTGCAGCAGCTCGGCCGGCAGGGTGTGCTTGACGATCAGCTCCATCACCGCTTCCTGCAGGTCTTTCTGCGACACTTCAGGGTTGTGCTGGGTGGACAGGACCACGGCGTCGATGCCGACGACCTTGCCGCCTTCGTAACGGCAGGTGACCTGCGACTTGGCATCCGGGCGCAGCCACGGCAGCAGGCCGGACTTGCGCGCTTCGGCCTGGCGCTCGACCAGACGGTGCGAGAAGCAGATCGGTGCTGGCATCAGCACGTCGGTTTCGTTGCTGGCATAGCCGAACATCAGGCCCTGGTCGCCAGCGCCCTGGTCTTCCGGCTTGCTGCGGTCGACGCCCTGGGCGATGTCCACCGACTGCTTGCCGATGATGTTCATCACGGCGCAGGTGGCGCCATCGAAGCCGACGTCGGAGCTGTTGTAGCCGATGTCGACGATGACCTTGCGCACGATGTCTTCCAGGTCGACCCAGGCCGACGTGGTGACTTCGCCGGCGATGATGGCGACACCGGTCTTGACCAGGGTTTCACACGCAACGCGGGCGAACTTGTCCTGGGTGATGATGGCGTCCAGCACTGCGTCGGAGATCTGGTCGGCGATCTTGTCCGGATGCCCTTCGGACACGGACTCGGAAGTGAAAAGGGAGTATTCGCTCATCTCGAGGGGTTCCTAAAATGTACCGATGTGTGTGTCGCCAGCGGCCCGCTGGAAATGCCGGACCTGGATCTGGAAACCGTTACGCAAGCCAACGTAGAGGCTGTCCCCGTGGACCAGCCCCGCCGCATTGGCCCAGCGGGCCAGGTCATCCTGCTCGAAGCCAAGCCAGAGGTCGCCGCAGGCATCGCGCGCCCACCCCTGGTCATGGCTGCACAGCTCGGTGACCAGCAGGCTGCCGCCCGCCTTCACCCGTTTGGCCAGCAGGCGCAAGGCCAGGGCCGGGTCGCTGAAATGGTGCAAGACCATGTTCAGCACAACGCAGTCGGCCTGCACCTCCGTTGCACCCAGTGCATCGGCCAACTGCAGGTCTACGTTATTCAGATTGTCGCGCTCGCACACCTGGCGGGCCAGGTCGAGCATGGTCGGGCTGTTGTCCATGGCCGTGACCTGGGCAAAGCGCCGGGCCAGGTCAGGCAGGAAGCCGCCATCGCCGGGGCCGACTTCCAGGGCGCTGGCAGCACTGCCAAAGCTCAGCTTGTCGAGCAACGCCAGCAGGCTTTCGCGGTACTGCGGCAGGCCGGCGATGAGGTCTTGCTGGGCGCGAAACTTCTCTTCCACGCGCAGGAAGAAGTCCTGGCTGGTGGCTGCGCGGCGTTGTTGGACCTGGGCGATGCGGGTCTGCACGTCCTGCGCCAGGGCCAGTTCATCGACCTCGTCGAGCAGGGCGGCATGCAGGCGCCCGCCGGGCAGCGCGCGGCGGTAGAAGATCGCGTTGCCTTCGCGGCGGGTCGCCACCAGCTCGGCCTGAGCCAGCACCTTGAGGTGGTGGCTCATGCCGGATTGGCCGATGTCGAAGATTTGCGCCAGTTCCAGCACGCCGAACGAGTCGTTGGCCAGTGCGCGCAGCACGTTCAGGCGCAGCGGATCGCCGCTGGCCTTGCACAGGGCGGCCAGCTCGTCGCTGCTTTGAAGTGGAATGGGCGCACGAAGATTCATGGGGCGGGAGTCTAGACAGGGGAGGCAGTCGTCGCAATAGCAATATCAAAAAATTTTGATATTGGTTGATGGGCGGAGAGATGTGTGGGCTTGTTCGCGGGTAAGCCCGCTCCCACAGGTCAGCGCGTTACCTGTGAGAGCGGGTTTACCCGCGAAGAAGTCCACACGGTTCCCGCTGTTTTCACCTGAATACCCGGCCAAACACAGGAAAAATGCCCGACTGCGACCATCCGTCATTGCCCCCGGCCCCCCCAGTGGGCGAAAATGGCCGCCTTTTTTCGTTTCACTATCTATTCAAGCCCCAGGAGACTCAGCGATGCCCAGCCGTCGTGAACGTGCCAACGCCATTCGTGCCCTCAGCATGGATGCCGTGCAAAAGGCCAACAGCGGCCACCCAGGTGCCCCCATGGGCATGGCGGATATCGCCGAAGTGCTTTGGCGCGACTACCTGAAGCACAACCCGAGCAACCCGAACTTCGCCGACCGTGACCGCTTCGTGCTGTCCAACGGCCACGGCTCGATGCTCATCTATTCGCTGCTGCACCTGACCGGCTATGACGTCACTATCGACGACCTCAAGGCGTTCCGTCAGCTGCACAGCCGCACCCCGGGCCACCCGGAGTTCGGCTACACCCCTGGCGTCGAGACCACCACCGGCCCGCTGGGCCAGGGCCTGGCCAACGCCGTGGGCTTCGCCCTGGCGGAAAAAGTGCTGGGCGCCCAGTTCAACCGTGAAGGCCACAACATCGTCGACCACAACACCTACGTGTTCCTCGGCGACGGCTGCATGATGGAAGGCATCTCCCACGAAGTCGCCTCGCTGGCCGGCACCCTGGGTCTGAACAAGCTGGTTGCCTTCTACGACGACAACGGCATCTCCATCGACGGCGAAGTGGAAGGCTGGTTCACCGACGACACGCCGAAGCGCTTCGAATCCTACGGCTGGCTGGTGATCCGCAACGTCGACGGCCATGACGCCGACGAGATCCGCACCGCGATCGACACCGCCCGCAAGAGCGAGCGTCCGACCCTGATCTGCTGCAAGACCATCATCGGCTTCGGCTCGCCGAACAAGCAGGGCAAGGAAGACTGCCACGGCGCACCGCTGGGCAACGACGAAATCGCCCTGGCCCGCAAGGAACTGAACTGGAACCACGGCCCGTTCGAAATCCCCGCCGACATCTACGCCGAGTGGGATGCCAAGGCCCAGGGCGCCAAGGTCGAAGCCGAGTGGGATCAGCGCTTCGCTGCCTACGCCGGTGCCTTCCCTGAACTGGCCAGCGAGCTCAAGCGTCGCCTGAACGGTGAGCTGCCGGCGGACTTCGCCGAGAAAGCGGCGGCCTACATTGCCGAAGTCGCGGCCAAGGGCGAAACCATCGCCAGCCGTAAAGCCAGCCAGAACACCCTCAATGCGTTCGGCCCGCTGCTGCCAGAGTTCCTCGGTGGTTCGGCTGACCTGGCCGGCTCCAACCTGACCCTGTGGAAGGGTTGCAAGGGCGTCAGCGCGGAAGATGCCAGCGGCAACTACATGTACTACGGCGTGCGCGAATTCGGCATGACCGCGATCATGAACGGCGTTGCCCTGCACGGCGGCCTGGTCCCTTACGGCGCCACCTTCCTGATGTTCATGGAGTACGCCCGCAACGCCGTGCGCATGTCGGCACTGATGAAGCAGCGCGTGATCCACGTCTACACCCACGACTCCATCGGCCTGGGCGAAGACGGCCCGACTCACCAGCCGATCGAGCAGCTGACCAGCCTGCGCAGCACGCCGAACCTGGACACCTGGCGCCCGGCCGACGCGGTCGAATCCGCGGTGTCCTGGAAGTGCGCCCTGGAGCGCAAGGACGGCCCGTCGGCGCTGATCTTCTCGCGCCAGAACCTGCAGCACCAGACCCGCGACGCCCAGCAGATCGCCGACATCGCCCGTGGCGGTTACGTGCTCAAGGACTGCGCCGGCGAGCCTGAGCTGATCCTGATCGCCACCGGTTCCGAAGTGGGCCTGGCTGTTCAGGCGTTCGACAAGCTGAGCGAGCAGGGCCGCAAGGTCCGCGTGGTGTCGATGCCGAGCACCAGCGTGTTCGACGCCCAGGACGCTGCGTACAAGCAGTCGGTACTGCCGCTGCAAGTGGGCGCGCGTATCGCCATCGAAGCTGCTCACGCGGACTTCTGGTACAAGTACGTCGGCCTCGAAGGCCGCGTCATCGGCATGACCACTTACGGTGAGTCGGCGCCGGCTGCCGCGCTGTTCGAAGAATTCGGCTTCACCCTCGACAACATCCTGGGTACCGCTGAAGAGCTGCTGGAAGACTGATGTATCCGGGAGGCCATGTGCCTCCCACCTGATCGCGGGGCAAGCCCGCTCCCACAAGGTATCCCGGTGCCTTGTGGGAGCGGGCTTGTCCCGCGATGGTCGTTCAACGCACTTGCCACGTGAGTATCGAATGCCCCACCCGCGTCCCTACAAAGTTGCACTCAACGGTTACGGCCGCATCGGCCGCTGTGTCCTGCGCGCACTGTTCGAGCGTGGGGCGAAGGCCGGTTTCGAGATCGTTGCACTGAACGACCTGGCCGACCAGGCCAGCCTGGAATACCTGACTCGCTTCGACTCCACACACGGGCGTTTCCCCGGTGAGGTGAAGGTCGATGGCGACTGTCTGCATATCAATGGCGACTGCGTGAAAGTACTGCGCAGTGCCACCCCCGAAGGCATCGACTGGGGCGCCCTGGGCATCGACCTGGTGCTCGAGTGCACCGGCGCCTACAACACCCGCGCCGACGGCCAGCGCTTCCTCGATGCCGGTGCGCCGCGCGTGCTGTTCTCGCAGCCCATGGCCAGCGAGGCCGACGTCGATGCCACGGTGGTCTTTGGGGTGAATCAGGATTGCCTGACCGGCAGCGAGCTGCTGGTGTCGAACGCCTCCTGCACCACCAACTGCGGCGTGCCGCTGCTGCGGGTGCTGGACCAGGCCTTCGGCATCGAGTACGTGCAGATCACCACGATTCACTCGGCGATGAACGACCAGCCGGTGATCGACGCCTATCACCACGAAGACCTGCGCCGCACCCGTTCGGCGTTCCAGTCGGTGATCCCGGTGTCCACCGGGCTTGCGCGCGGCATCGAACGCCTGCTGCCGGAACTTGCCGGGCGAATCCAGGCCAAAGCGGTACGCGTGCCGACCGTCAACGTGTCGTGCCTGGACATCACCCTGCAGACCGCCCGCGACACCAGCGCGGCCGAGGTCAACCGGGTGTTGCGCGAGGCCGCCCTGGATGGCCCGCTCAAAGGCCTGCTGGCCTACACCGAGCTGCCCCACGCCAGCTGTGATTTCAACCATGACCCGCATTCGGCCATCGTCGATGCCAGCCAGACCCGCGTTTCCGGCCCCCGCCTGGTGAACCTGCTGGCTTGGTTCGACAACGAATGGGGGTTCGCCAACCGTATGCTCGACGTTGCCGAACACTATCTGCACGTCGTCCACCCCACCCGCAGCAAACAGCCCTGAAGGACTGCATTCATGACCGTGTTGAAGATGACCGACCTCGACCTGCAAGGTAAGCGCGTACTGATCCGCGAAGACCTCAACGTGCCTGTGAAGGACGGTGTGGTTGCCAGCGATGCGCGTATCCTGGCCGCGCTGCCGACCATCAAGCTGGCCCTGGAGAAGGGCGCGGCGGTAATGGTCTGCTCGCACCTGGGCCGCCCGACCGAAGGCGAGTTCTCGGCCGAGAACAGCCTCAAACCGGTCGCCGACTACCTGAGCAAGGCCCTGGGCCGCGAGGTCCCGCTGGTTGCCGACTACCTCGACGGTGTCGAGGTGAAGGCCGGTGACCTGGTGCTGTTCGAAAACGTGCGCTTCAACAAGGGCGAGAAGAAGAACGCCGACGAGCTGGCGCAGCAATACGCTGCCCTGTGCGATGTGTTCGTGATGGACGCTTTCGGCACCGCTCACCGCGCCGAAGGTTCCACCCACGGTGTTGCCAAGTTCGCCAAGGTCGCCGCTGCCGGCCCGCTGCTGGCCGCTGAGCTGGACGCCCTGGGCAAGGCCCTGAAGGCCCCGGCCAAGCCGATGGCCGCCATCGTCGCCGGCTCCAAGGTGTCGACCAAGCTGGACGTGCTGAACAGCCTGAGCAGCGTGTGCGACCTGCTGATCGTCGGCGGCGGCATCGCCAACACCTTCCTCGCCGCTGCCGGTCATCCGGTGGGCAAGTCGCTGTACGAAGCCGACCTGGTCGACACCGCCAAGGCTATCGCCGCCAAGGTCAATGTACCGCTGCCGGTCGACGTGGTGGTCGCCAAGGAATTCGCCGAAAGCGCCGAAGCAACCGTCAAGGCGATCGCCGACGTGGCGGCTGACGACATGATCCTCGACATCGGCCCACAGACCGCTGCCAACTTCGCCGAGCTGCTGAAATCGTCGCAGACCATCCTGTGGAACGGCCCGGTCGGTGTGTTCGAGTTCGACCAGTTCGGCAACGGCACCAAGGTGCTGGCCAAGGCCATCGCCGACAGCGCCGCGTTCTCCATCGCCGGTGGTGGCGACACCCTGGCCGCCATCGACAAATATGGTGTCGGCGCGGATATCTCCTACATTTCTACCGGTGGTGGCGCGTTCCTCGAATTCGTCGAGGGCAAGGTGCTGCCGGCTGTGGCGATTCTCGAAGAGCGGGCCAAGGCCTGAGCACGAAGGCGCCTGGCAAAGGGAGCGACCTGATGGTCAAGCAATTGCCTGTGATGATGGTGGCCTTGCTGCTGGGCGCCTGCGCCAGCGACAAGGGCGCGGACGGCGAGCCGTCGCAGGCCCACAAGGGCGGCTGTTATCAGTCCCAGTGGCAGGCCGAGACGGTGCCGGTGATCAACAAGCGCCTGGGCCCCGACGGCCTGGAAAAGTATGACGACGAGCACCAGCGCAAGGCGCCGGGCTGCCCTTGATCGGGCGGCAGGCAACCAAGCCTGGCTTTCGTGGTCTTGGAAGAGGGGCTGCTGCGCAGCCCTTCGCGGGTAAACCCGCTCCCACAAGGTCAGTGCATGCCCTGTGGGAGCGGGTTTACCCGCGAAGGGCCGCGCGGCGGGCCCATGACGAGGTTTTAGGATGAAAGCGCTTCTGGCCGCACTGGCCCTGGCGACCCTGGCAGGCTGCTCGCTGTTGCAGCCGGCACCCGCCCCGGTGGCGGACAACTGGACCCGTTGGGTCTGCGACAGCCAGGCCGAGGTGCTGTGGCGCTTCGCCGATGTGAAACAGGATGCGGTCGACGTGCGCCTTGGCGGCGGCGACCAGGTCTACCGGCTCAAGTCCGAGCCGGGCGCCTCGGGCGCGCTGTACAGCGATGGCGTGCTGGCCTTCCACACCAAGGGCCAGGAAGGCCTGGTGTACTGGGTGGCGACCAACGATCTGATTGGGCGGGGCTGCAAGGCACCGTGACTGGCCGGGCCGCCACGGTGGCCCACACTACTTGAACAGCAACCGCCCCTGCGGCAGGCTTGCACGAAACAAACGACGCTTGTCGGGAGAGAGATACACCATGGCACTCATTAGCATGCGCCAGATGCTGGACCACGCCGCCGAGTTCGGTTACGGCGTCCCAGCTTTCAACGTCAACAACCTCGAGCAGATGCGCGCCATCATGGAAGCCGCCGACAAGACCGACTCTCCGGTCATCGTCCAGGCTTCCGCCGGTGCCCGCAAATACGCCGGTGCTCCCTTCCTGCGCCACCTGATCCTGGCGGCCATTGAAGAGTTCCCGCACATCCCGGTGTGCATGCACCAGGACCACGGCACCAGCCCTGACGTGTGCCAGCGCTCCATCCAGCTGGGCTTCAGCTCGGTCATGATGGACGGCTCGCTCGGTGAAGACGGCAAGACCCCGACCGATTACGAGTACAACGTCCGTGTTACCCAGCAGACCGTTGCCATGGCCCACGCCTGCGGCGTTTCGGTAGAAGGCGAGCTGGGCTGCCTGGGTTCGCTGGAAACCGGCATGGCCGGTGAAGAAGACGGCATCGGCGCCGAAGGCGTGCTCGATCACAGCCAGATGCTGACCGACCCTGAAGAAGCGGCCGACTTCGTCAAGAAGACCCAGGTCGATGCCCTGGCCATCGCCATCGGCACCAGCCACGGCGCCTACAAGTTCACCAAGCCGCCTACCGGCGACGTGCTGGCGATCGACCGCATCAAGGAAATCCACAAGCGCATCCCCAACACCCACCTGGTGATGCACGGTTCCTCTTCGGTACCGCAAGAGTGGCTGGCGATCATCAACCAGTACGGCGGCGACATCAAAGAGACCTACGGCGTACCGGTCGAAGAAATCGTTGAAGGCATCAAGCACGGCGTGCGCAAGGTCAACATCGACACCGACCTGCGCCTGGCCTCCACCGGTGCCATGCGTCGCCTGATGGCGCAGAACCCGAGCGAGTTCGACCCACGCAAGTTCTTCGGTGAAACCGTCAAGGCCATGCGTGACGTGTGCATCGCCCGCTACGAAGCCTTCGGCACCGCCGGCAACGCCTCGAAGATCAAGCCGATCTCCCTGGAAGGCATGTTCCAGCGTTACCTGAAAGGCGAGCTGGCTGCCAAGGTCAACTGATCCGTTGGTAGTTGCTTGAAGAAACCCGCAGAGATGCGGGTTTTTTTATGCCCGCAATAATCGAGCGACAGATGAGGATTATCCCCACATAACCCGCAGCCATACCGTTAGTCGGCTAACATCAAATTCGATGGCGCTTAGCCATCTACCCGCGTTGCGTCTTCGGTCGCCCTGTCTAGAGTAAAGATCGGATCCAATAGCGGGCCAGGGTCGGTCTAAACATGGGAAGCAGCATGGATGTCGCTCACACACAACCTCCGGACAGTCGGTCGGTGCTACTGGTCGTAGACGACTATCCGGAGAATCTCATCAGCATGCGGGCGTTGCTGGCCCGTCAGGATTGGCAGGTGTTGACCGCCAGTTCAGGGATGGAAGCCCTGAGCGCGCTGCTCGAACACGAAGTCGACCTGGTCTTGCTCGACGTGCAGATGCCCGAGATGGACGGCTTCGAGGTTGCCCGGCTGATGCGCGGCAGCCAGCGCACGCGGCTGACCCCGATCATTTTCCTCACCGCCAACGAGCAGTCCGACGCCGCTGTACTCAAGGGTTATGCCAGTGGCGCGGTGGACTACCTGTTCAAACCCTTCGACCCACAAATCCTCAAACCCAAGGTGCAGGCCCAGCTGGATCAGCAGCGCAACCGGCGCATGCTGCAGCGCCTGACCCGCGAACTGGAGTCGGCACGGGCCTTCAACGCCTCGATCCTGGAAAACGCCGCCGAGGGCATCCTGGTGGTCGACGAGGCGGGCACCATTGGGTTTGCCAACCCCGCCATCTCGCGGCTGCTCAATGCTCCGGTGGACAGCTTGCAGGGCGCCCACGTGCTGGACTTGATCCAGTTGCCTTGCGCCAGCCTGTGGCGCGAGTCGGACTTCTACCAGGCGTATCTGGGCAGGCAGATCTTCCGCGTGCATGACGCCCAGTTGCGCACCGTCTCCGGCGAGCTTGTGCCGGTGGCGCTGTCCTGCGCGCCGTTGCCCGTTGAACAGCGGGCCATGGTGGTGACGGTGCTGGACATGTCGGTGGTGCGCAGCCTGCATCAACAGCTTGAATACCAAGCGGTGACCGACCCGTTGACCGGGCTGCTCAACCGCCGTGGCTTCTACCAGGCCGCCGAAGGCGCGTTGCTGCGCAACGAGCGCTCGGACAAGGCCCGGGCCCTGATGTACATGGACCTGGACGGCTTCAAGCGGATCAACGACCTGCTTGGCCACGAGGCCGGCGACAAGGTGCTGCGCTGGGTGGGCGAGCAGCTCAAGGACTGCCTGGGTAACGAAGCGCTGCTGGCGCGCATGGGCGGCGATGAGTTCACCGCGCTGTTCGACGGGCTGCCGTACCCGGAGCAGGCCGGGCGCTTTGCCGAGAAACTGCTGGAGCGCCTTTCGGGTTTGCAGGAAGTGGATGGGCTGGAGGTCAGCCTGGGGGTGAGCATCGGCATTGCCACCTACCCCGATTGCGGTTCCAGTGTCGAGGGCTTGCTGCGCGCGGCGGATGCGGCGATGTACGCCGCCAAGCAGGCCGGGCGCCAGCAGTACCGCTTCTATGACCAGGAGCTCAATGGCCGGGCGCGCTCGCGGCTGATGCTCGAAGATGGCGTGCGCGCGGCCATCGAGCAGAACGACTTCAACCTGGTCTATCAACCGCAGGTGGCGTTCGGCGATGGCCATTTGCGCGGCTTCGAAGCCTTGCTGCGCTGGCAGCACCCGAGTGTCGGCGATGTGCCGCCGGGGTTGTTCATCCCCTTGCTCGAAGAAGCGCGCCTGATCAATCGCCTGGCCAGCTGGATCTACCGCAAGGGCGCCGCCCAGCGCAAGGAATGGGGGGCGCGCTTCGGCGCCCGGCTGGTACTGAGCATCAGCCTGAGCCGCGCACAGTTCGCCATGCCGGGCCTTGCCGACGAACTGGCGCGGGTGATCGACGAATATGCCCTGTTGCCTGCCCAGTTGGAGGTCGAGGTGGCCGAGACCTCGCTGATGTACAACATCGACGCGGCGGTGAAGCAGGTGAATCGGCTGCGCGAGATGGGCATCCGCGTGGCGCTGGACGACTTCGGTGCGGGTGACTGCTCGCTGCGCATGCTGCGCGACCTGCCCATCGATACCCTCAAGCTAGACCGTCACCTGGTGGCGCGGCTGCCGGATTCGGCGGCCGACATTGCATTGGTGCGCAGTGTCATCGAACTGTGCGCGGCCTATGGCATCACCGTGATTGCCGAGGGCGTGGAGACGCAGGCGCAGGCGCAATGGCTCAAGGGCGCGGGTTGTGCCTTTGTGCAGGGTTTCCTTGTGGCAAGGCCGATGACCGCCGCCGATGCCGGCGACTTCCCGGCGGTATTCCCTTGGGGCGAGTGATTGGTAAACTCGGCGCTCCTTACCCCGATCTGCACCCTGATGACCGCCTTACGCTACCTGCAAGCCTACCCGCCGCATCTACAAGACCAGGTGCGTCAGCTGATCGCCAGCGGCCGCCTGGGCGCCTACCTGGACCAACGCTATGCCGAGCGGCATACGGTACAGAATGACAAGGCGTTGTACGGCTACGCCCAGGATCTCAAGCAGGAATACCTGCGCAGCGCACCGCCGCTGGACAAGGTGCTGTTCGACAACCGCCTGGACCTGACCCATCGCGCCCTCGGCTTGAACACCGCGGTGTCGCGGGTACAGGGCGGCAAGCTCAAGGCCAAGAAAGAGATCCGCATCGCCTCGTTGTTCAAGGAGGCGGCGCCGCAGTTTCTGCGCATGATCGTGGTGCACGAACTGGCGCACCTGAAAGAGCGCGACCACAGCAAGGCCTTCTACCAGCTCTGTCAGCACATGGAGCCGGACTACCACCAATTGGAATTCGACCTGCGCGTCTACCTGACCTATCGGGAGCTGCCGGGTAACACCTGAGGGACAAGCACCAGATGAGCACGGAAGTGAGCAAGACCCGCAGCAGTTTCTACCGCCGCCTGTACGTGGCCTGGCTGATCGACAGCCAGACCGCCACCAGTGTGCCGGCGCTGATGGAGGCCACCGGCATGCCCCGGCGCACCGCGCAGGACACCATCGCTGCGCTGGCCGACCTGGACATCGTCTGTGAATTCGAGCAGCAGAGCGGCGCCCGCAACCATGCCGGGCATTACCGCATCCGTGACTGGGGGGCGATCGACAAGCAGTGGATCATCCAGCACCTGCGCCAGATCAGGGATGTGCTGGGTTATCCGTGATCTCTGCGCGGTCCTGGTGAGAGCAATTGTCTTGCTCGCTATTCAAACCGTTGCGCGATCACTGTGGGAGCGGGTTCACCCGCGAACACGGGCATAGCCCGTGCCAGGCACCGAGGTGTCATCTTCGCGGGTAAATCGCAGCGGCGAACCGCCGCTCCCACAGGCAGAGTGCAGGTCTTGAGTTCGGCGCTGTCAGGTGGGAGCAACTGCCTTGCTCACACTTTAAAGATCTGGCGCGCCCACCGGCGGCTTCAGCCCTTGCGCATGCCGATATGGGGAATGTCGTCTTCCAGATATTCCTCGCCCACCGCCACAAAACCATGCCGAGCGTAGTACCCCTGCAAATGCGCCTGTGCCGACAGGTACACCGGTGTCCCCGCCCAGCAATGTTCGGCGCACTCCAGCCCCTTGAGCAGCAACTGATGGCCCAGGCCGCCACCCCGTGCGTCGGCTGCCGTCACCACCCGCCCGATGACCACGTCGCCACCCTGTGATTGCGGGTCCAGCAGGCGCAGATAGGCCACCAGCTTGTCGTCCTGCCAACCCATCAGGTGCAGGGTGTCGCCGCTCAGGTCCTGCCCGTCGACTTCCTGGTAGGCACAGCGTTGCTCGACCACGAACACTGCCGTACGCAACTGCAGGACGGCATAGAGCTGTTCCTTGCCGAGGTCGCTGTGGTGTTTGCAGATCCACTCGATGGACATGGGGTATGGGCTCCTTGTATTGGCGCTCGATCATCGCAAATCCGGCCGCTGCGCACGAGCCTGGCCTTGCCGCAAATCACGTCTGATGGCGTTCGGCCAAAATAGAGGCTAAATGACATTATTGTCCGCTGTCGCCGGGATGCGGCTTGTGTAATCTGCAGGATCTGTTGTGAGTAGAGATCGCCATCTTCAGCGTGGGGCCCCCAACTGCGAAAGGATTTGAGCATGCGGCCACTGCTTTGCGTTCTTGGAATACTGGGTTTGTTGTGCGCAATGCCCGCCGCCGCCCAGGAGAAACTGCGACTGGTGGCTGACAGCTGGCCGCCCTTTACCGATGCCGCCATGCCCGGCGGTGGCCTGGCCACCAGCATCGTCACCACGGCGCTGAACCGTGCAGGTTTCGCCACTTCGTTCGAGGAAGTGCCCTGGGCCAGGGCGCTCATGGGCATTGGCGAGGGGCGTTACGACGTACTGGTCAACGCCTGGTACAACGATGAGCGCACGCGCATCGGCGAGTTCTCCGGGCCCTACCTCATCAACCGTATCCGTCTGCTCCAGCGCCAGGGCGAAGGCTTCGTCTTCAAGCGTCAGGCCGACCTCTACCCCTACACCATCGCCGTGGTGCGCGACTATGCCTACTCGCCGGGCTTCGACAGTGACGAGCGTCTGAACAAAGTGCCGGTGCGCAGTTTCTCGTCGGCGGTGCGGATGCTCGCGGCCGGGCGGGTCAACCTGACGGTGGAGGACGAGTACGTGGCGCGTTACAACCTGCAGCGCGAACCGCAGCAGGTGCGCGATGGGGTGAGCTTCGTCGACCCGCCGCTGAGCGAGAACAGCCTGCACATCCTGGTCAGCCTCAAGCACCCGGAGCACGGGCAGGTGGTGGCACGGTTCGAGAAGGCCATCGCGGCGATGAAGGCCGATGGCAGCTACGCCCGGTTGTTGCGCCAGCACGGCTTCTGATCTGCGTTGGCCCTATCGCCGGCAAGCCGGCTCCCACATGGATCGCGCCTGTGGAGCCGGCTTGCCGGCGATAGGGCCAGTACAGGTCACCCCGCGATCAGCCCGGCTCACCTTCCTTGATCAAATGCCCCGCCAACGTGCGCAGTGGCCCCAATTGACGGCAGATCAGCGCCAGTTGGGTCTGCACCAGGCGCTGGTGCTCGTCCAGCTCCTCGGGCATCTGCTCCAGCGCATTGGCCAGGGCCTCTTCCGCGTCGCTGTGGATTGCCACTGGCAGGCGCGCGGCCAGGCCGTTGGCGATTTCGTCGAGGCTGGCGGCCAAGGTCTGGCCTGCACCCTCGATCAGTTGCTCATGGACCTCGGCCGGCAACGCCGTGTCGCGGTGTGCCCCAAGCCCTGAGAGATAACTGAGCAGGGTGTGCGACAGCACCAAAAAGCGGAAGCCGACATCCGCTTCCTTACGGAAATGCCCAGGCTCCATGAGCATGTTGGCCAGGGTGGTGGACAGCGCGGCGTCGGCGTTGTGCGCGTTGCGCCGGGCCAGGCGGTAGGCCAGGTCGTCACGCTTGCCGTGGGCATACTGCTGCATGATCTGGCGCAGGTACTGGCTGGCGCATGCCAGGGTATTGCCCAGCACCTTGTTCAGCCGGCGGCCCTGCCAGTCGGGCAGGAACAGGAACACCGCGAGGATGGCGATCAGGCTGCCGACCAGGGTATCGAACAGGCGCGGCAGGAACAGCCCGTAACCATCGCCGGTCTGGTTGAAGCAGAACAGCACCATCAGGGTGATCGCCGCCGTGGCCAGGGTGTAGCGGGTGGTGCGGTTGACGAAGAACACCACCCCGGCGACCACGGCGAAGGCCGACTGGATCAGCGGGTTGGGGAACAGGTCGAACAGCGCCCAGCCCACGGTCAGGCCGATGGCGGTGCCGAGCATCCGCTGGCCCAGCTTGCGCCGGGTCGCCCCGTAGTTGGGCTGGCAGACGAAAAGCGTGGTGAGGATGATCCAGTAGCCCTGGGTCGGGTGGATCAGGTGCACCATGCCGTAACCCACCGACAGTGCCAGCGACAGGCGCAGGGCATGGCGGAACAGCAGCGAGGTGGGGGTCAGCTGGGTGCGCAAGCGCTGCCACACATCCTTCAGGTTGCGCGGCGAGCGGTCGAGCAGGCTGCTGTCGCTGGCGTCTGCCAGGCTGTCCGGGTTGCTCGCGGCGCCCAGCAGGCGGTCCAGGGTGGCCAGGTTGGCGGCCAGGGCCCGCAGCGAGCGCAGCAGCCCGCGCCAGGCCGGGTTGTTCTGTTCGCGCAGGTGCTCCAGCGAAGCATTCAGGTCTTCCAGCGCTTCGGGGTAGCCGCTGGCGAGCACGAACGGCTGGCGCAGGCGGATAGAGCGTGCCAGCTCCTGGCAGGAGGCACCCTGTTTGCGCAGCAGGCGCTGGCAACGGAACATCACGTCGCTGTGAAAGAACGCCTCGTTGAGGGCGTTGTAGGGGTAGTGCGAGGCGCTGACCCGCTCATGCAGGTCCTGGGCCAGGAAGTACAGCTTGAGGTAGCGGCTGACCTTGGAGTTGGGCTGACTATTGCCGACACGGTGCAGGATGATTTCCTTGGCGGCGTTGAGCGCGGCCACCACCTTGCCGTTCTGCTTGGCCAGTTCCAGGCGCGTGGCCTCGACGTCCAGGCCGCGAATCGGCTCGAACAGGCTGGCCTTGAGCTTGAGGTAGCTGCCCAGTTCATAGAACAGCTTGGCCAGGCTCTGTTGCACCGGCTGGTTGGAAAACAGCGCCTGCCACAGCACCGACAGCAGCCCGTACCAGGCGGCGCCGGTCACCAGCAGCAACGGCTCGTGCCAGAAGTCATTGACCTCGCCGCCGCGCTGGTCCACGCCGATCATGGTGTACACCGACAGGATCAAGGTCGCCGAGGCGATCGCCCCGTAGCGCTCGCCCAGTGCGCCGAGCATGGTCAGGCCGAAGGCGGCCAGGGCCAGGGCGATGGCGAAGATCCAGGGGTAGGGGAACAGCAGCTCCACCGACAGGGCGGCGATGGCAAAACAGCCGAGGGTGACCAGCAGGGCGCTGAGGCGGCCCTGCCAACCGTCATCGGTCTCGGCCAGCGCGCTGGCGATGATGCCGAGGAACAGCGGGATGAGCAGGCTCATCTCGTTCTGGTACCAGCACCAGGCCATGCTGCCGGTGAGGGCGATGGTCACACGAATGGCGTAGCTGAACTTGTCTTGGCCCCACAGGCGACGCAATGAATGGCGGAACGAGCTCGATGACATGATGGCCCTGGGCTGAGATCGGTTGAATACCTTCGAGGCCGCTTGGGGCCGCTGTGCGGCCCATCGCCGGCAAGCCGGCTCCCACAGGGATCACATCAATCCTGTGGGAGCCGGCTTGCCGGCGATGGGCTGCGCAGCATCCGCAAAAAATGGCACTCCGAGCACAGACCAGCAAGAAGCGTTCCGTGCTGCTGAATGGATTCTACTCTACACGAACTGCGCCGCAGCGTTGGCCGAAGCCCAGGCCCACTGGAAGTTGAACCCCCCCAGGTGCCCGCTCACGTCCAGCACCTCGCCGATGAAGTACAGCCCGGGGCTCTTCAGCGATTCCATGGTCTTGGACGACACCTCACGGGTATCCACGCCGCCCAGGGTCACCTCGGCAGTGCGATAGCCCTCGGTGCCCGCCGGCACTACCTGCCAGGCCGCCAGTTTGTCGGCGATCTGCGCCAACTCGGCCGGGGTGTACTGCTTCAGCGGCTTGGATTCGAACCACTGCTCGGCCAGCAGGTTGGCCAGCTTGCGGGTGAACACCTCGCCCAGCACGGTCTTCAGCTCGCTGTTGGGGCGCTCGACTTGCTGGCCCTGCAGCCACTCCAGGGCATCGCGGTCGGGCAGCAGGTTGATCTCGACCGTGTCGCCGGCCTCCCAGAACGACGAAATCTGCAGGATCGCCGGGCCGCTCAGGCCGCGGTGGGTGAACAGCAGGTTTTCCCGGAAGCTTGTGCCGTTGCAACTGGCGGTGCAGTCCAGCGAGGTGCCGGACAGCTCGGTGCACAGTGCCTTGAGCTGGGGCTCGGTGATGGTGAACGGCACCAGGCCGGCGCGGGTCGGCAGCAGTTGGTGGCCGAACTGGCGCGCGACCTGGTAGCCGAAGCCGGTGGCGCCCAATGTCGGGATCGACAGGCCGCCGGTGGCGATCACCAGCGACTGGCAGGCGAACGGGCCGGCGCTGGTCTGCAGGCGGTAGCCGCCTTCGGTTTTCTCGATCTGTTCGATGCTGGTGTTCATGCGCAGCTCGGCGCCGGCCGCGTCGCACTCGGCCAGCAGCATGTCGAGGATGTCGCTGGACTTGTTGTCGCAGAACAGCTGGCCGAGCTTCTTCTCGTGGTACGGCACGCCGTGCTTGCACACCAGTTCGATGAAGTCCCACTGGGTGTAACGGGCCAGCGCCGACTTGCAGAAATGCGGGTTGTGCGAGAGGAAGTTGGCAGGCTCGGTGTACATGTTGGTGAAGTTGCAGCGCCCGCCGCCGGACATGAGGATCTTCTTGCCCGGTTTGTTGGCGTGGTCGAGCAGCAGCACCCGACGGCCACGGCGGGCGGTGAGCTGGGCGCACATCAGGCCGGCGGCGCCGGCGCCGAGGATGATCACGTCGGTGGAGTGCACGGTGTAAACCTGTCTGGAATGGATATGGGAACGCCGAACCTGTGGGAGCGGGTTTACCCGCGAATGCGAGGGTGCATCCACTACCGCTTTCGCGGGTAAACCCGCTCCCACAGGGAACTTGCTGACTTCAGATAATGCGGACTTTCAGGGCACGGCCCTTGATCTTGCCGCTGTTCAAGCGCTGCATGGCCTGCTTGGCCACCGCCCGTTCCACGGCCACGAACGCCACGAAGTCGAAAATGGCGATCTTGCCCACCTGCTTGCCCGGCAAGCCGGCATCGCCGGTCAGCGCACCGAGGATATCGCCCGGGCGCAGCTTGTCCTTGCGCCCGGCGCCGATGCACAGGGTGGTCATCGCCGGCAGCAGCGGCTCGCCGCCTTTGTTCTTCAGGTTGTCCAGCTGCTCCCAGCGCAGCGGCTTCTGCTGCAGGTCTTCGATGGCCTGGGCGCGGTGGCCCTCGGCCGGGGCCACCAGGCTGATCGCCACGCCCTTCTCGCCGGCCCGGCCGGTACGGCCGACGCGGTGCACGTGAATCTCGGCGTCACGGGCCAGCTCGACGTTGATGACCAGGTCCAGGCCATCGATGTCCAGGCCGCGGGCGGCCACGTCGGTGGCCACCAGCACCGAGCTGCTGCGGTTGGCGAACATGGTCAGCACCTGGTCGCGGTCGCGCTGCTCCAGGTCGCCGTGCAGCGCCTGGGCCACGATGCCCTTGGCGGTGAGGTGGGCCACGACGTCTTCGCACTGCTGCTTGGTGAAGCAGAACGCCACGCAGGACTGCGGGCGGTAGTGGCCGAGCACGCGGGTCACGGCTTCCAGGCGCTGCTGCGCGTCGATCTCGATGAAACGCTGTTCGATCTGGTTGTCGCTGTGCAGCGCTTCGACCTTCACCTGCTGCGGCTGGCGCATGAAGTCCTTGGCCAATTGCTCGATGCCGGCCGGGTAGGTGGCCGAGAACAGCAGGGTCTGGCGGCGCGACGGGGTCTTGCCGATGATGCTGGCGATGGCGTCGAAGAAGCCCATGTCGAGCATGCGGTCAGCTTCGTCGAGCACCAGGGTGTTGAGACCGTCGAGTACCAGGGTGCCTTTGTCCAGGTGCTGCTGGATGCGCCCCGGGGTGCCGACGATGATGTGCGCGCCGTGCTCCAGCGAGGCGATCTGCGGGCCCAGCGAAACGCCACCGCACAGGGTGAGAATCTTGATGTTGTCCTCGGCCCGGGCCAGGCGGCGCAGCTCCTTGGCCACCTGGTCGGCCAACTCGCGGGTCGGGCACAGCACCAGCGCCTGGCAACCGAAGTAGCGCGGGTTGATCGGATTGAGCAGGCCGATGCCGAAGGCGGCGGTCTTGCCGCTGCCGGTCTTGGCCTGGGCGATCAGGTCCTGGCCCTTGAGGATGACCGGCAGGCTCTGGGCCTGGATCGGGGTCATCGAGGCGTAGCCCAGGGCGTCCAGGTTGGCCAGCATGGCGGCGGACAGCGGGAGGGTGGCAAAGGCGGTGGTTTCAACGGTCACGAGGCGGGCCTGCGGCTGGAGCGAAAAATGTCGCACAGTCTACCAGCCTCATGGCCATTCGCCCTACGACTCGACGTGCTCTTCCGGACGACGAGCGCGCCTTCCGTCTGTCGGCGCCAGTTGCAGGAAGATCGCCGCCGCCAGCATCGCCATCACGCCGATGGTGACGAAGGTCAGCTGGAACGCCCCCAGGGTGCTTTGCACGCCTTCGGCGCTGCCGGCAGCGGTGAAACCGCCGAGCAGCGCACCGGCGCAGGCCACGCCCAGGCTCAGCGACAGCTGCGCGACCACCGACAGCAGGCTGTTGCCGCTGCTGGCGCTGGCGTCGTCGAGGTCGATCAGGGTCACGGTGTTCATCGCCGTGAACTGCATCGAGTTCACCGCCCCGAGCAACGCCAGTTGCACCAGCAGCAGGGCATAGGGTGTCTGTTCATCGACCAGCCCCAGGCTGGCCAGCAGCAGGCCCAGCAGCAAGGTATTGCCGGTGAGTACGATGCGATAGCCCAGGCGTTCGATCAGCGGCCGGGCGACCGACTTGGCCAGCATCGCTGCCGCCGCCAGCGGGATCATGCTCATGCCCGCCTGGGCCGGCGAGTAGCCCAGCGCCACCTGCAGCAGCAACGGCACCAGGAAGGGCAGGGCGCCGCTGCCCAGGCGGGCGAACAGGTTGCCGAGGATGCCGATGGCGAAGGTGCGCACGCGGAACAGCGATGGCGAGAACAGTGGCTCCGGGTCACGCCCGGCACGCAGCCAGTACGCGGCCAGGCAGGCCATGCCGGCGAACAGCAACAGCATCACCCGCAGGTGCGGCAGGTGCAGCTCGCCCAGGCCTTCCATGGCGATGGTGATCAGCACCATCGCCGCACCGAACAGCACGAAGCCCGGCCCGTCGAAGCGGGTACGCTCGGCGCCGCGCAGGTCGGGGATGAACTTCCACACCGCATAGCAACCGAGCGCGCCCACCGGCAGGTTGAGCAGGAAGATCCAGTGCCAGGTCAGGATCTCCACCAGCCAGCCGCCGAGGGTCGGGCCGAGCAGCGGGCCGAGCAGGCCGGGGATGGTGATGAAGCTCATGATCCGCACCAGCTCGCTGCGCGGGTAGGCGCGCAGCACCACCAGCCGGCCTACCGGCAGCATCAGCGCCCCGCCCAGGCCCTGCACCACCCGGGCGAAGATCAGGAAGCCCAGGCTGTTGGCCATGGCGCACAGCAGCGAGCCGAAGCTGAACAGCAGGATCGCGCTGAAGAAGATGCGCTTGGTGCCGAAGCGGTCGGCGATCCAGCCCGAGGCCGGGATCAGCAGCGCCACAGTGAGCATGTAGGCGATGATCACGCCCTGCATGCGCAAGGGGTCCTCGGCCAGCGAGCGGGCCATGGCCGGCAGCGCGGTGTTGAGGATGGTGCCGTCCAGCGACTGCATGAAGAAGGCGATGGCCACCACCCAAGGGATCCAGCGGGCGGTGACGGGGTCCAGTGGTGCGCGTTCGGGCATGTGCTACCTCAGGTTCTTCGTTGTCCTGTGTCGGCCCTTTCGCGGGTAAACCCGCTCCCACAGGTTCAATGCTGCCTTTAAGGCATAGGTAATCCTGTGGGAGCGGGTTTACCCGCGAAGGGGACGGTCCTGCGGATCACAGTGTCAGGGTCAACCCCTTCACCAAAGCCCCCGGCAGATGACTCGACCCGGTACTGCGCTGCCCATAAGTGCTGGTCGACAGGATCATCTCGCGCTCCTGGGTCAGCTCTTCGAGCTGGTTACCCAGCAGGCTGTAAAGGCTGTCATCGAAGCGCATGGTGCTCACCGGCCCCTGGATTTGCCCGTTTTCCACCCAGAAGGTGGCGAACCGGGTCAGCCCGGTCATCCTCGCCGCGGGCAGGTCCGAGTAGTTCAGGTACCACAGGTTGCTGATGTACAGCCCGGTGCCCAGGCGTTCGAGGATCTGCGCGCTGGGCAGGTTGCCCGGCGCCAGGCTCAGTGCGCACGGCGATTCGTAGCTGTCGGCGCCATTGGCCTGAAGTGTGAACTCGGCGGCGCTGCGGGCACTCACCAGCCGTTCCAGTGCCCGGCCTTCACCGATCAGCAGCAGGTCGCGACGCGGCGAGCCCTCGTCGGAGAACGCCGGGCTCAACGAGCCGCTGACCTGTTCGCTGAAACTCACCAATGAGCTCAGTCGTGCATCGCCGTTGTACAGGCGTTGCAGCGAGCTGTTCCCCGTGGCCAGCGCCTGGGCGGAGAAACCACCCCAGCAGAGCATGCCGGCGATCTCGTCCATCGCCGCTGGTGCCAGGTAGGCGCGATAGCTGCCGGGCTTGAGGGTAATGGCCGGGCGGCCCAGGTGCTGCAGCTGTTCGCGGGCCAGGCGCAGGCGCGCGGCAAAGGCCTCGCCGCTCCAGGCTTGGCCCGCGTAGTTGGCTTTGACCGCCTGGCCGTTGGTGTGGAACAGGCTCCAGTCGAAGTTGAAACTGTTGGCCTGGTGCCAGCCGAAGGCGCCGAACGAGCTGGCGAAGCCGCGGCAGATGGGGCCGGCAGCGTAGATGCCGACCAGGTCCAGGTCGTTGGCCTCGCGCCCGACCAAGGCCAGCACTTCATCCAGCTCGGGCAGTGGCTGCTCCAGCAGGCTGTGGCTGTGCCAGGCGCTCTCGTCGAGGCTCAGGTAGGGATCGACCGGCAGCAGCGGCAGGGTCTGACGCAGTTGCCCGAGGCCGTCATGCAGGCGCTGGCGATCCAGCTCGGCGTCATCGCCCAGGGTGATCTGCTGTTCCGCCTGGCGGCCATCGCGAATCAGCCGCAGCTGCACGCTGGCCTGGCTGACCAGCCCGGCCTGGCGCACCTTGGCATGGTTGAACCGCACGAACTGCGAGTGTTCGGCGCTGTAGCCCAGGGTGAACTGCTCGCCGGGTTGCAGCGCATCGCGCAGGGCGCCGAGCAGGTCTTCGAAACGTTGTTGATAGGTGCTCATCAGGCGTCCCCTCCGAATACGTCGATCTGGCGGAACACGCAGGCCGGCGAGGCGTGGCCGACCCGCACCACCTGGTTGGGTTCACCCTTGCCGCAGTTGGGCGTGCCCAGTACCTGGAAGGTGCTGCGATCGCCCACCGCCGACAGGTTGCGCCAGAAATCGGCGGAGATGCCCCTGTAGTTCGGGTTTTTCACCACGCCCTTGAGCTCGCCGTTCTCGATCAACTGGCCCCATTCACAGCCGAACTGGAACTTGTTGCGGGCGTCATCGATGGACCATGAGCGGTTGGTACGCATCAGGATGCCGTTTTCGATCCCGCCGATCAGCTGCTCCAGCGGCTGGTCGCCCGGCTCGATATTGAGGTTGGCCATGCGGTCGATCGGCGCGCGGTTCCAGCCACAGGCGCGGCTGTTGGCCACGCCGTCCAGGCCCGAACGCAGTTGCGACAGCGCGCCGCCCAGCGGGCGCACCAGCAGGCCGTTGCGGATCAGGAACTGTTTGCTGGCCGGGGTGCCGTCGTCGTCGAAGCTGTAGCTGGCCAGCTCTTCGCCGATGGTCGGGTCGAAGGTCACGTTGAGCAGCGTGGAGCCGTATTGCAGGTGGCCGAAGTCGGCGGCTTTGACGAAGCTGGTGCCAGCGTAGTTGCGCTCGTCGCCGAGGATGCGGTCCATCTCCAGCGGATGGCCGATGGACTCGTGGATCTGCAGCATCATCTGGTCGGGCATCAGCAGCAGGTCGCGGGTGCCGCTCGGCGTGTTGGGCGCCAGCAGCAGTTGCAGGGCTTCGTCGGCCACGCGGCGGGCCGCGCCGACCAGGCCGCAGCGCTCGATCACCTCGACGCTGCCTTGCTGGCCGAAGTTGTCGCGGCCCAGGGTGCGGCTCTGGCTGTCCTGGCCGTCGCTGGCGGTGACGCCCAGGCCTGGGTAGACGAAGCGCTGGGCATGGCGCAGCTCGGCGCCGGCGGAGTTCAGGTAGGTCTGCTCGACCAGGCTGATGCCCAGGCTGGCTTGCCAGTCCACCAGGCGGCTGTCCTTGGGCACGCTGGCGGATTCTGCGGCCAGCAGCTCCAGGCAGTCGGCGAGGTTGGGCAGGGGTTGCTCGAAGTTGGGCGAAACGTGGTCGTGACGCTCGCTCGGGGCGGGCTGGCCGCTGAGGTCGAGCAGGCTATGGGCCTTGATGCGCCGGGCGAGCGCTTCGGCCTGTTCCAGGGCGCGCTGCAGGCCGCTTTGCGACAGGTCGGCGGTGGCCGCGTAGGCCTCGACGCCATTGACCCGCACGGTGAGCATGGCGCCTTCATCCTGGCTGAAGTGCGGCGGCTCGGTGACATTGCGGCGTACTGAAAGGGACTGGTGCGATTGCTTGACGTGGCGAAGCGAGAACACTTCGGCCGTGCTGCGCAGCGCGGCGAAGCGCTGGCGCAGCAGGGCGCTGGAATCGAACATGGGAAACCTCCGTTGGCGCGGTGGCTCCCCCTAGAACCACCCCTCTTGCATGCCCAGGCACGTATCGTCGCGGGCCTCGAGCAAGGCGAGGTCATTATGGCAGCCCGGTACTTCCCAGGTGAGGAAATAACGCGCGGCCTGCAGCTTGCCCTGGTAGAAGTCGCGGTCGCGGCCCTTGAGCAGGCCGACTTCGGCATGGATAGCCTGCTCCAGCCAGCGCCAGCCGATCACGCAGTGACCGAAGGCCTTCAGGTACAGCGCCGAGTTGGCCAGGGCCCCGGCAACCTTGCCTTGGGCCAGGTCGCCGAGCAGGGCCAGGGTGACCGCTTGCAGGCGATTGACCAGTTGCTCCAGCGGTTGGCGCAGGGTATCCAGGTTCGGCTGATGGCCGGCGCGCTCGCAGGTGCCGGCAATCAGGCGGATCAGTTGCTTGAGCCCGGCGCCGCCGTTCTGCGCCAGCTTGCGGCCCAGCAGGTCGAGGGACTGGATGCCCTCGGTGCCTTCGTGGATCGGGTTCAGGCGGTTGTCGCGGTAGTACTGCTCGACCGGGTATTCGCGGGTGTAGCCATGGCCGCCGAGGATCTGGATCGCCAGCTCGTTGGCCTTGAGGCAGAAGGCCGAGGGCCAGGATTTGACGATCGGGGTGAGCAGGTCGAGCAGCTCCTGGGCTTGCTGGCGGGCGTGTTCTTCGGGCGCGGTGTGGGTGTCGTCGAACAGCCGCGCGGCGTACAGGCCCAGGTCGAAGGCGCCTTCCACGTAAGCCTTCTGGGCCAGCAGCATGCGCTTCACGTCGCTGTGCTCGATGATCGGCACGGCCGGGCTGTGTGGGTCCTTGTTGTCCGGCAGGCGGCCTTGCGGGCGCTGGCGGGCGTACTCCAGTGAATAGAGGTAGCCGGCGTAACCGAGCATCACCGCGCCCATGCCGACGCCGATGCGCGCTTCGTTCATCATCTGGAACATGCAGGCCAGGCCCTGGTGCGGCTGGCCGACCAGGTAGCCGACGCACTGGTCGTTGTCGCCGAAGTTCAGTGCGGTGGAAGTGGTGCCGCGCCAGCCCATCTTGTGGAACAGCCCGGCCAGCAGCACATCGTTGCGCGGGCCCCGGCTGCCGTCGGGGTTTACCAGGTACTTGGGCACGATGAACAACGAGATGCCTTTGACACCAGCCGGTGCGCCCGGCAGCTTGGCCAGGACCATGTGCACGATGTTTTCCGAAAGCTCGTGGTCGCCGCCGGAGATGAAGATCTTGTTGCCCTTGAGCCGGTAGCTGCCATCGCCGGCAGGCTCGGCGCGGGTGCGGATATCGGCCAGCGAAGAGCCGGCGTGGGGCTCGGTCAGGGCCATGGTGCCGAAGTAGCGGCCTTCGATCATCGGTTGCAGGAACAGGCGCTGCTGTTCTTCAGTGCCGAAGCTCTCGATCAGGTTGGCCGCGCCCATGGTCAGGAACGGGTAGGCCGTGGTGCCGGCGTTGGCGGCCTGGAAGTGGGCGAAGCAGGCTTGCGAGACCAGGCTGGGCAGTTGCATGCCGCCGACGTCGAAATCGCGGTTGGCGTTGAGGAAGCCGGCTTCGAGGAAGGCGTCGACTGCTGGTTTCACTTCCGGGATCAGTTCGGCGCGGCCGTCCACGTAGCGTGGCTCATTTTCGTCGCCATTGCGGTTATGTGGGGCGAAGTACTTTTCGGCGATGGTACGGGCGGTGGTCAGCGCCGCGTCGAAGGTTTCGCGGCTGTGCTCGGCGAAGCGCGGGCGCTGGGTCAGGGCTTCGGCGTCGAGGACTTCGTAGAGTTCGAAGGCGAGGTTGCGGCTGCTGAGGAGTTGCTCGGACATGGCGGCATTCCTGGGTCGGGGTGCGGCGAGTCTAGGCGGGGTGGTGGGGCGGGGGACAGGTTAATTGGTTTGGGTGATATGGGTTTAGAAGGCTGTGTTTTCGGGGGGATTTAGGTGAGGGCTGCCAGGTGTTCGCCGAAAGTTCTTCAGCGCCTATGAGATCGAGCGCCGCCCGCGCGGCGCATCGCTGGCAAGCCAGCTCCCACAGTTTGTTTCGGGCCAATTATTCCTGTGAAAGTATCGGCGCCTGCCTTGGTGCATGCCTTGAGTCATGCGGGGCGGCGGCAACGCCCATGCTGAAACCGCGCCGTATCAACAAGGCGGACAGTGATGACCTCACAGGAGTAACTGGCCTGAAACAGATGTGGGAGCTGGCTTGCCAGCGATGCGCCGCGCGGGCGGCGCTCGATTTCATAAGCGCCAGAAGCCTTTCGGCGAACACCTGGCGGCCTCCCCAAGACCTTGAAATGAAGGGCGATGGGTTGTTCGTGCTGGTCACGGCATCTGAGCTGGTGATTTAGTTCTGCTCAGTCGAGCAGCGCTCTTAGCTTGGAGCCGCAGCTCTAGGCCAAAAACAATGCGCCGTTTGATTTCAGGGGGCGAAAAAAGCCCTTTATGCAGCTCATATCGCGTACGCAGAGTTGAATGTGCGTCTCCTGTCGGAAGGCGGTGCCGGGGTAAAGCTCGGCGCCTTCCAGAAAAGGAGAGCGGATAGATTGATAGGGCTCTAACTCAACCAGTTCTCGGGCTGTGTGAAGGAGTTGGAAAACAGCGCAGTCCAGATACCGCTTGAGGTTGTCCATATCGCCTGGGAACCCCAGTGCGTTCTCAGGAATTTCCCCACCTTTATCTATCAGCAACTGGTAGGCGACACCAAGCTCTTGTAGTGCGCCTTCATCCGTGAGGTTCAGACACAAGCCGAGGTTGATTACCGCTCCAATTACATAGGGGCTTTTTATACTTCCCTGGCCGCGCTTATGTGCCTTCAGGCGTTGGGCGTAACTAAGCGCGCGGTCGGGGCTGTTTTCCCAGAAATAGGCGCCCTCACCGAGCCAGTCGTAAGCATTGACACTGGGTGAAATAGGTTCGCCAGCGAGGATGGCTTCGCCTACCTCGCGATCGCAGCCATGGAAGCCCAAGACGAATGATGGAAGTTATTGATACATCTAGCGATAAGGAGCCTTAAGTTCACCTTCTTCTGTGAAAACCCCGGTTTTTACCCAGAATGCCCTGGCTTCGTCGGGGTTGCGTGACAGAATCTGTGCGAGCTGACGAATGCGCTGGACTGCCTCGATGTGTGGGTTTTCGGCTCTCGACCTGCTCTGTGTTTTTGCACTCATGAAAACCTCCCTGCAATCAGTGTCGGCGGATGCGGTACGGTCGATTCTAGAGCTGATTGGTCTCGGGCGTCAGTATGCCTTTGCTGGCGAAGTGCTCAGTAATTGATTGCCATTTGTGAGTAAATTTTCAGTTTTTCCCTGTTGCTTGTAGTCCATTTCTCAAACATGCTCCTGGCCTCTTTCAAGCCATTGCGGTGCTCTGGGTTGGTCACTAGTCTCGGGCGGTCGTTGCGAATGCAGCGACCGGCTTTGACAGGCCGCTGAGAACCTTGCGCATGGTTTCCGCGTTATGGCGGTTGTGCGTGGGGCACCTTGTGTGCGCCGGGTTAGGTTCTCTCACCGGTCTGTCAACCCACGTACAGCTGCCACCCTTTTGTTTGACAGCAGATGGTGGTGGCCCACTTTGAGAGAGCCATACCATGCTGAAGATCGTCCCCGACCCACCCCACAACCATCACTCCCTTGAAGACACCCTGATCCAGGCCACCGAGTACGCCCTGTGCGCAGTGACCGTGGTCCATCAGGCGATGCTGCTGCAGCCCAAGTCGCCCGTTTCGGTCTTGTTGATGACGGCGATGCACGAGACCGAAGCGCTGCGGGTGTTGCTCGAATCGGCACTGATTCAGGCGCAGATGCCGGCGCAGGCGTCGGCGTTGCATTAAACCGCTAGGCATGTGCTACCTGATCGGGCCCTTTCGCGGGTAAACCCGCTCCCACAGGCACAGCGCAGGCCATGAGGTATAAGTGAAACTGTGGGAGCGGGGTTACCGCGAAGAGGCCTGCAAGATGGCGATAAAAAGGAGAGCCTGAGCTCGTCTTTTCTTTTACCTTTCATGTATTGGATTAAATTTGATCTCTTAGCTGGTCGCCATCTGTGAGATCTCCCGTAGTTCAGCCTTGAGACTGCAGAACCAATTCAGTCAAAATGTTAGGCTGCTGAGTTTCATCAACCCTTGCCACGACATGGGGGCCGAGCAGCGGGCCTATTTTTCTGAAGCTGAGCATGCCAATGGCTGTATAAAGTGCTTGCTTTAGTGATTCGTCGTAAACATGACAGTAGATTTTTCTGCCTGTCAGATCTGTCAAGATGGCGATAAGGTTGCCATCCTCCCCGTGCTCTACGTTCGCCGTAGTTACGGTAAAGTAGGAACCGTTCGTGTTATTTGGCGCTTCTCCGGGCGGATGAGTATCAATGCTCATCCATTTCAGTAAATGGGGGGTGGTTGAGGTATCAATGTCTGCCAGAACATGGAGCGCGAGCGAAGGATGAGCTTTTGAAAAACTGAGTGCTTGAACCCCAGAAAAGACTGCCTTCAAGACATCGGCTTCGTAGACTTCGCATCTTAGGCGTTCTAGGGGGTGCGTGCAGATTAGATCAACTACAATCGGACCATTGGATATGGTTCTGATATCAATATCCTTCACGATACGCATCGCTTTTGGATTTTCCATCTTGCAGTTCTCCAGTTGGGCGAGCTTGTGCTCGACGGGCTCATCTTGGAGCATCACGCAATAGCCTGAAACTAGCATTTTTATCAGGTGGGCAATTGGATGAACTCAAAAAAGGAGAGCCGAAGCTCTCCTTTGATTCCCGCCGGTGACCGGATCAACCGATGGTCATCAAGCTAGCGTTACCCCCCGCCGCAGCGGTGTTCACACTCACCGCCCGCTCGATCACCAGGCGCTCCAGGGCAATCTGGTGATCGCCGCTCGACAGCCCATGCACGCCAACGATGGCACCCGCACGCTTGGCCACCTGCTCGCAGATGCCGCGCAGCTGGTCCGAGTGGCCGTGGTGGATCACCGCGTCGAAGGCCACGTCGTCGTTGTTCCAGTCGGCTACCAGCTTGATCTTCGCTTGCAGCTCCTTCGGCAGGCGGCCGCGCACGGTCTTGGCCGGCTCGCCGTCCTGGAACACTGCCGAGCTACCCACCGCCAGCACCGCCGCGAACTGCGCCAGCAGGTCGGCTTCGTTGTCGGCCAGGCACAGCACGTGCTCGCGGGGCAGCACGCTGTAGCTGTTGCGCTCGCCGGTTGGGCCAGGCAATACGCGGGTGATGCCGCTCTGCGACTGCTCGGCGAACTGCTCGCACAGCGCGGCCAGGTCGCTCAGCTGGCTGCCGGCCGCCCAGGTCTTGAGCGTGTTCAGCGGCTTGATCTGCTGATCGCGCAGGGTGGTGTCGGCCGGGCTGCGGGCATCGTCGGCCTGGAAGTGGCGGGCGATGGCGTCGGCCGGGCGGGTCGACAGCAGGCGGTACAGGTACAGCGGGCCGCCGGCTTTCGGGCCGGTGCCGGACAGGCCTTCACCGCCGAATGGCTGCACGCCGACCACGGCACCGACGATGTTGCGGTTGACGTACATGTTGCCGGCATTGACGTTGCCCACCACCTTGGCAATGGTCTCGTCGATGCGGGTGTGCACGCCCAGGGTCAGGCCGTAACCGGAGGCGTTGATCTGCTCGATCAGCTGGTCCAGGTCCTTGCGGTTGTAGCGCACCACGTGCAGTACCGGGCCGAAGATCTCGCGCTGCAGCTCGTCGAAGCTCTCCAGCTCGATCAGGGTCGGCATCACGAAGGTGCCGCGCTTGACCTCTTCACCTTCGGCGATGGCCACCTGGTACACGGTGCGGCCTTTGTCGCGCATGCCCTGGATGTGCTTCTCGATACCGGCCTTGGCTTCGGCGTCGATCACCGGGCCGATGTCCACGGACAGGCGCTCGGGGTTGCCCAGGCGGCTTTCGGCCATGGCGCCCTTGAGCATTTCGATCACGCGGTCGGCGGAGTCTTCCTGCAGGCACAGCACGCGCAGGGCCGAGCAACGCTGGCCGGCGCTGTCGAACGCCGAGGACACCACATCGATCACCACCTGCTCGGTGAGGGCCGAGGAGTCGACGATCATGGCGTTCTGGCCGCCGGTTTCGGCGATCAGCGGGATCGGGCGGCCCTGGTTGTCCAGGCGGCCGGCGATGTTGCGTTGCAGCAGGCGCGCGACTTCGGTGGAGCCGGTGAACATCACGCCCTTGACGCGTTCGTCACCGACCAGGCCGGCACCGACGGTTTCGCCCTGGCCCGGCAGCAATTGCAGCACGCCTTCGGGGATGCCGGCTTCCAGCAGCAGGCGCACGGCCTGGGCGGCGACCAGCGGGGTCTGTTCGGCGGGCTTGGCCAGTACCGGGTTGCCGGCGGCCAGCGCTGCGGCCACCTGGCCGGAGAAGATCGCCAGCGGGAAGTTCCACGGGCTGATGCACACCACCGGGCCCAGTGGGCGGCAGTTGTCGTTGCGCAAGTCGTTGCGTGCCTGCACCGCGTAGTAGCGCAGGAAGTCCACGGCTTCGCGCACTTCGGCGATGGCGTTGGCGAAGGTCTTGCCGGCTTCGCGCACCAGCAGGCCCATCAGCGGCTGGATCTCGGCTTCCATCAGGTCGGCGGCGCGTTCCAGGATCGCGGCGCGCTCGGCCGGCGGGGTGGCCTGCCAGATCGGTGCGGCGTTCAGCGCGCACTGGATGGCGTTGTCGACGTCGGCAACGGTGGCTTCCTGCACGTGGCCGACCACATCGCGGTGATCCGCTGGGTTGAGCACCGCCACGGCGGCTTGCTCGCTGGCGGCGCAAGCCAGCAGCGGGGCGGCTTTCCAGTCGTTGTGGGCGGTGGCCAGCAGGGCGCAGGACAGCGACGCCAGGCGGTGTTCGTTGGCCATGTCGATACCGGCCGAGTTGGCCCGCTCGCTGCCATAGAGTGCACGCGGCATCGGGATGCGCGGGTGCGGCAGGCCGATGCTGCCTTCCTGGGTGCCCATGCGCTCGATGCTGGCGACCGGGTCGGCGACCAGTTCCTGGATCGAGATCGAATGGTCGGCGATGCGGTTGACGAACGAGGTGTTGGCGCCGTTTTCCAGCAGGCGGCGTACCAGGTAGGCCAGCAGGGTTTCGTGGGTGCCGACCGGTGCATACACGCGGCACGGACGGTTCAGCTTACCTTCGGAGACCTTGCCTACAACCTGCTCGTACAGTGGCTCGCCCATGCCGTGCAGGCACTGGAACTCGTACTGGCCCGGGTAGTAGTTCTGCCCGGCGATGGTGTAGATGGCCGACAGGGTGTGGGCGTTGTGGGTGGCGAACTGCGGGTAGATGGCTTCTGGCACGGCCAGCAGCTTGCGGGCGCAGGCGACGTAGGAAACGTCGGTGTACACCTTGCGGGTGTAGACCGGGTAGCCTTCCAGGCCTTCGACCTGGGCGCGCTTGATCTCGCTGTCCCAGTACGCGCCTTTTACCAGGCGGATCATCAGGCGGTGGCGGCTGCGCTTGGCCAGGTCGATGACGTAGTCGATCACATACGGGCAGCGCTTCTGGTAGGCCTGGATAACGAAGCCGATGCCGTTCCAGCCGGCCAGCGACGGCTCGAAGCACAGGCGCTCGAGCAGGTCCAGCGACAGCTCCAGGCGGTCGGCCTCTTCGGCGTCGATGTTCAGGCCGATGTCGTACTGCTTGGCCAGCAGGGTCAGCGACAGCAGGCGCGGGTACAGCTCGTTCATCACGCGCTCGTACTGGGCGCGGCTGTAGCGCGGGTGCAGGGCCGACAGCTTGATCGAGATGCCCGGGCCTTCATAGATGCCACGGCCATGGGACGCTTTGCCGATCGAGTGGATCGCCTGCTCGTAGGAAGCCAGGTATTTCTGTGCGTCGTGCTCGGTCAGCGCGGCTTCGCCGAGCATGTCATAGCTGTAGCGGAAGCCCTTGGCTTCGAACTTGCTGGCGTTGGCCAGGGCTTCGGCGATGGTTTCGCCGGTGACGAACTGCTCGCCCATCAGGCGCATGGCCATGTCGACGCCCTTGCGGATCATCGGCTCGCCGCTCTTGCCGATGATGCGGGTGAGCGAGGAGGTCAGGCCGGATTCGTTGTGGGTGCTGACCAGCTTGCCGGTCAGCAGCAGGCCCCAGGTGGCGGCGTTGACGAACAGCGACGGGCTGTTGCCCAGGTGCGGTTGCCAGTTGCCGGTGCTGATCTTGTCGCGGATCAGCGCGTCACGGGTGCCTTTGTCGGGGATGCGCAGCAGGGCTTCGGCCAGGCACATCAGCGCCACGCCTTCCTGCGAGGACAGCGAAAATTCCTGCAGCAGGCCCTGGACGATGCCGGCACGGCCGCCGGCGCTCTTCTGGTTGCGCAGCTTGTCGGCCAGGCTGGCGGCCAGCTTGTTGGTGGCTTCGGCCTGGGCGGCCGGCAGGCGCGCCTGCTCCAGCAGCATCGGCACCACTTCTGGCTCAGGGCGGCGGTAGGCGGCGGTGATCGCCGAGCGCAGCACCGATTGCGGCAGGATGCTTTCGGCGAACTCCAGGAAGCACTGGTGGGCGTGGTCGGTCGGCGCTTCGCCGGCCTCGTCGCCAAGGTTCACGGCGTGGCCGTTGAGGTCGTTCAGGGTGGCGCCACCCTCGAGCTTCTCGAGATAGTTGAAGATCGCTTGCTTGATCAACCAGTGCGGCGTGCGGTCGATGGACTGCGCAGCTGCCTTGAGTCGCTCACGGGTCGGGTCGTCAAGTTTGACCCCAAGGGTGGTCGTCGCCATTTCTTATCCTCGTTATTGGCCACGGGTGTGACCTAAGCTGGAGGCAAGATTAGCCTGTAGGACAATTCGGGTGCAACCGGGTGCAACCCGAATTTTTCGAGGCAAAGGTGCAACTCGTCTGAAGGACGTTTCCGTACAACGGAAACGGTCTTTTTCGGTGTTTTTTGTTATGGAAAACGTTGTGTTTGCTCCGAAATGGAGCAAAAACACGGTTTTGTCCGAAAATGCAGGATTGGGTGCAACTTGCAAATGAAAAGTGGTTGCACCTCGTTCATGTTGTTGCATAGGATGCGCCGCCTGGGTGCAACCGTCGTCATGCACGGCGGTCGCTGGAGATAAAAACAACGCCAGGGCACAACTCATGGGCAATCCTCTTACCATCACCTTCGTGGTGTACATCGCGGCAATGGTGCTGATCGGCTTCGCCGCCTATCGCTCCACCAAGAACCTTTCCGACTACATCCTCGGTGGCCGCAGCCTCGGTAGCGTGGTAACCGCGCTTTCCGCCGGCGCTTCCGACATGAGTGGCTGGTTGCTGATGGGCCTGCCGGGCGCCATCTACTTCGCCGGCCTCTCCGAAGCCTGGATCGCCATCGGCCTGACCGTCGGCGCCTACCTTAACTGGCTGTTCGTCGCCGGCCGTCTGCGGGTGCAGACCGAGCACAACGGTGATGCGCTGACCCTGCCGGATTACTTCTCGAGCCGCTTCGAAGACCAGAGTGGCGTGCTGCGGATCATCTCCGCCATCGTGATCCTGGTGTTCTTCACCATCTATTGCGCCTCGGGCATCGTCGCCGGCGCCCGCCTGTTCGAAAGCACCTTCGGCATGTCCTACGAAACCGCCCTGTGGGCCGGTGCCGCAGCTACCATCGCCTACACCTTCGTCGGTGGCTTCCTGGCGGTGAGCTGGACCGACACCGTGCAGGCCTCGCTGATGATCTTCGCGCTGATCCTCACGCCGATCATCGTGCTGATCTCCACCGGTGGCTTCGATACCACCTTCCTCGCCATCGAGGCGGTGGACCCGGCGCACTTCGACATGTTCAAGGGCGCTACCTTCATCGGCATCATCTCGCTGATGGGCTGGGGCCTGGGCTACTTCGGCCAGCCGCACATCCTGGCGCGCTTCATGGCCGCCGACTCGGTGAAGTCGATCGCCAACGCCCGCCGCATCTCCATGACCTGGATGATTCTGTGCCTGGCCGGCACCTGTGCCGTGGGCTTCTTCGGCATCGCCTACTTCTCGGCGCACCCGGACCTCGCCGGCCCGGTCACCGAGAACCGTGAGCGCGTGTTCATCGAGCTGGCCAAGATCCTGTTCAACCCATGGATCGCCGGTGTGCTGCTGTCGGCCATCCTGGCGGCGGTGATGAGCACCTTGAGCTGCCAACTGCTGGTGTGCTCCAGCGCCCTGACCGAAGACTTCTACAAGAGCTTCCTGCGCAAGAACGCTTCGCAGCAGGAGCTGGTGTGGGTCGGTCGCCTGATGGTGCTGGCCGTTGCGCTGATCGCCATTGCCATGGCTGCCAACCCTGAGAACCGCGTGCTGGGCCTGGTGGCCTACGCCTGGGCTGGCTTCGGTGCCGCCTTCGGTCCGGTGGTGCTGCTGTCGGTACTGTGGAAAGGCATGACCCGCAATGGTGCGCTGGCGGGCATCGTGGTCGGTGCGCTGACCGTGATCCTGTGGAAGCAGCTGGGTACCGATCTGTACGAGATCATTCCGGGCTTCCTGTTCGCCACCATCGCCATCGTTCTGGTGAGCAAGCTGGGCAGCCCGTCGAACAGCATGGTTTCGCGCTTTGAAACCGCTGATGCGCAGTATCACGCCGACAAGTAATACCTGCTGAATCGGCGTCGCTTGCTTCGCGGGTAAATCGCATCGGCGCACCGCCGCTCCCACAGGATCGATGTGATTCCTGTGGGAGCCGGCTTGCCGGCGATGAAGGCGATGCGGATCGACCGTCGTACCTGACGTCTCCCTCGCGACAAGGTAAACTTGGCGCCCCCGCAGGAGCCGCCATGAACTATCGTCACGCCTTCCACGCCGGCAACCACGCCGACGTCCTCAAACACATCGTGCTCACCCGCCTCATCGCCCTGATGTCGCGCAAGGAGCAGCCGTTCGCCTATATCGACACCCACGCAGGCCTGGGTCTGTACGACCTGCAGGGCGATCAGGCGAGCCGTACCGGTGAATACCTCGAAGGCGTCGCCCGTTTGTGGAATCGCGATGACCTGCCGGCCGTCACCGCCGACTACCTGGGCGTCATCAAGCGCCTGAACAAGAACGGCGAGCTGCGCTACTACCCAGGCTCGCCTGAGCTGGCCCGTCGCCTGATGCGCGAGCAGGACCGTGCGCAGCTCAACGAAAAGCACCCTGAAGATGGTGTGCTGCTCAAAGAGAACATGAAGAAGGACCCGCGCGTCACCGTGCACCTGGGCGAAGGCTGGCACATCCCGCGGGCCCTGCTGCCGGTGCAGGAAAAGCGCGCGATCATGCTGATCGACCCGCCGTTCGAGCAGGCCGACGAGCTCAAGCGCTGCACCGTGGCGATGAAAGAGGCGATCGGCCGCATGCGCCAGACCGTCGCGGCGATCTGGTACCCGATCAAGGACCAGCGCTCGCTGACCCGCTTCTACCAGGACCTGACCAGCACCGGCGCGCCCAAGCTGCTGCGGGTGGAGCTGTACGTGCACCACCAGGACAGCCCGCAGGGCCTGAACGGCTCGGGCCTGGCCATCGCCAACCCGCCGTGGGGGCTGGAGGACGAGCTCAAGGAGCTGCTGCCGTGGCTGGCCAAAGAGCTGGCGCAGACCGCAGGCAGCTACCGCATGGACTGGTTGATCGCCGAGTAAGCCGGCGCTGAACCCTGTAGGAGATCACCCAGCCCTCAGGGCTGCGCTGTCTTGCAGGCGCGCCGCAGGCCCTGTGGGAGCGGGTTTACCCGCGAAGAAGGCAACGCGGTGCATGGCACCGGCTGCGCCGGTGTTCGCGGGTAAGCCCGTTCCCACAAGGGGGCGGTGTGTCCCTGATCTTTGCGTTATAATCCCGCCCCTTTAGCCGTCGCCCGCCTGCGTGGCCGGTGGCGCACTTCTACCGATTTGAGAGGCTAACCCCTTGGCACTGACGATTCTTGGCCTGTCCGGCGCCCTTAGCCATGACCCTTCCGCGGCCCTGTACATCGACGGCAAGCTGATTGCCGCCGCCGAAGAAGAGCGCTTCGTGCGTGACAAGCATGCGAAGAACCGCATGCCTTACGAGTCGGCGAAGTTCTGCCTGGAACAGGCCGGCATCAAGCCGTCGGACGTTGACGTGGTGGCCATTCCCTTTGCCCCGATCAGCCTGTTCGGCAAGGCCCGCTGGCACTACGCCAAGCGTTACTGGTACGCCCCGGACCGCGCCCTCGACGCGCTGCTGATGGGCAACCGCCGCTACAAGCGCTACCGCAAGAAGATCGTCTGGTGCCTGGAGCAGCTGGGCTTCGACCCGAAGAAGATCAAGATCGAGCCGGTCGAGCACCACCTGGCCCACGCGTCCAGTGCCTACCACTGCTCGGGCTTCAAGGAGAAGACCGCGATCCTCGGGATCGACGGCAAGGGCGAGTACGCCACCACCTTCTTCGGCTATGGCGAGAACGGCAAGATCCACAAGATCAAGGAGTTCTTCGACCCGGATTCGCTGGGTGGCCTGTATGGCGCGATCACCGAGTTCCTCGGTTTCGAGATGCTCGACGGCGAGTTCAAGGTCATGGGCATGGCGCCGTACGGCGACGCCAGCAAATACGACTTCTCGCGCCTGGCCAGCTTTGAAAACGGCGAACTGGTGATCAACACCGACTACGCCAACGTCATCGGCCTGCGCCGCTATAAAGAGAAGGGCAAGGGCTTCTACTTCTCGCCCAAGCTGATCGAGTGGCTGGGCCCGAAACGCGAAGGCGACATCGCCGACGAGCCGTACATCCACTACGCGGCGAGCATGCAGGCGCTGTTCGAGAAGCTGGCCCTGCAGATGATCGACCACTACCTGGGCGACACGCTGAAAGAAACCGGCAAGCTGGCCTTCGCCGGCGGCTGCGCGCTGAACGTCAAGCTGAACCAGAAGATCATCGCCCGCCCGGACGTCAAGGAGCTGTTCGTGCAGCCGGCCTCCGGCGACGCCGGTACCGCTGTCGGTGCGGCGGCCTATGTGTCCCACGCCCGCGGCGTGCCGGTCGAGAAGATGGAACACGTCTACCTCGGCCCTGCGTACTCCAACGAAGACGTGATCGCCGCCTGCGCCCGCCACCCGAGCAAGCCTGTCTGGCGCAAGCTCGAGAACATGCCCGAGCAGATCGCCAAGATCATGGTCGACGGCAACCCGGTGGCCTGGTTCCAGGGCCGCATGGAGTTCGGCCCGCGTGCGCTGGGTGGTCGTTCGATCATCGGTTGCCCGAGCGTGCCGGGCGTGGCCGACCGCATCAACCACCAGATCAAGTTCCGCGAGCGCTGGAGGCCTTTCTGCCCGTCGATGCTCGACACCGTCGCGCCGCAGATGATCAAGATCGACCACCCGGCGCCGTTCATGACCTTCACCTTCGAAGTGGCTGAAGAGTGGAAGACCCGCGTGCCGGAAGTGGTCCACGAGGACGGTACCTCCCGTGCCCAGGTGCTCAAGCGCGAGTACAACCCGCGCTACTACGACATGATGAAGGCGCTGGAAAACCTCACCGGCAACGGCGTGTCGCTGAACACCTCGCTCAACCGCCGTGGCGAACCGATGATCTGCTCGCCGACCGATGCCCTGAACATGTTCTTCGGTTCGGACCTGCAGTACCTGATCATGGAAGACATCCTGGTGGTCAAGGACGGCGCGGCGCCTTATGACCAGCCGCTCTGAACCGCGGATCCTGCAGTTCTGCCATGGCTATGACGGGCCGTTCCTCGATTGCGCCCGTCAATACGCCAGCCTGTTCCAGGGCAGCGGCTACAAGGTCACCACCGTATTCCTCACCGGGGCAGCCAACGCGAAAGTAGCGGCGGGCTGCGCCTCGGACGAGGTGCTGTTCCTGGAGTTCAGCTCCAAGGCCGTGCGCGGCCTGAAGCTGGGCGCCATCGCTGCGCTGCGCAAGATCGCCGCGCAGCGCAATTTCAGTTTCTGCATTGCCCACCGCTTCAAGCCGATCTACGTGGCGCTGCTGGGCACCGGCTTGCCGGTGATCGGTGTGCACCATGCCTTTGGCGACTACCAGCGCAAGGGCCGGCGGCTGTTCGCCAACCTGTTCCGCCGGCGCCTGAGCCTGCTCGGTGTATCGGATGCCGTGCGCGACGACATGCGCCGCTGCCTGGCGCAGTGGCCCGCCGAGCGTATCCAGACCCTCTACAACCGCATCGATGTCGAGGCGCTGCAGGCCAGCCTGGTGCCGCGTACCGAGGCGCGCCGGGCCCTGGGGCTCGACGAGCAGGCCTGGGTGGTCGGCAATGTCGGCCGCCTGCACCCGGACAAGGACCAGGCCACCCTGCTGCGCGGCTTTGCCCAAGCACTGCCGGGGCTGCCGGCCGGAGCGCGCCTGGCGATCCTGGGCAAGGGCCGCCTGGAGTCGAACCTCAAGGCGCTGGCCGCCGAGTTGGGGATTGCCGCGCAGGTCGACTTCCTCGGCCAGGTGCCGGATGCCCGTCGTTATTTCAAGGCGTTCGATGTCTTCGCGTTGAGTTCCGACCATGAGCCGTTCGGCATGGTCCTGCTCGAAGCCATGGTCGCCGGCGTACCGCTGCTGGCCACGGCCTGCGGCGGTGCGCGCGAGGTGGTCGAAGGTGTTGGCGTATTGTTCCCGCTGGGTGATACCGCGCAGCTGGCCCAGGGACTGAAGCACCTGGCCGGGCTGGACCCGCAGCAGCAGGCGGCCTGTGCGCAGCACATGCTGCAGCGCCTGGGTGAGCGGTTCAGTGATCGGGCGGTACGCGAAACCTTCTGGCAACTGCCGCAAGTCCGTGCACTGGTTGCGGAGGCCTGATGCTCAACTTTATCCAGGGCTGGCGCGAGCGCGGCTGGCAGGTCATCGATGCGGCTGCTTACAACGAGGCCTGGCAGCGTTTTGGCGGCAGTGTCGCCACCCATCCGCGGGTGATCGAGCAGCTGGCCGACCTGGCGCAGATCCCGGTGCGTTACCTCGGTTATCCACAGGGCGGTGAAATCAAGGCCGCCTTGCCGGTGTGGGGGCGCCACCTGGCGCTGTCCAAGGACGTGCTCAAGCGCCATGGCAAGAAGGGCCTGTTCGACCTGGGCAATGCCGAGATCATCCTGCCGGCCGCCGCCGATGCAGCCGCGCCGCTGCGCCATGCCGGGCGCTACCTGTCGGAGCTTAACCAGGGCCGCTTCAGCGGCCTGAAGGCGCAGCCCGAGCAGTTGGCCATGGCCCGCGCGCATGAGGACCTGTCGAAGAAGTTCCGCTACAACCAGCGCCGCGAGCTGCGCCTGCTGGAAGAGGCGGGCGGGCAAGTGCGGCCGATCGGTGATTTCACCTCGGCGCAGATCGCCGCCATGTACTGTGACCTGTTCCAGCGCCGCTGGGGCTTCCCGGCCACCGGTGCGGCGCACATGGCCGAGGTGGTCGAGCGCCTGCGCGAGCTGTTGGTCGGTTCGGTGCTGTTCCTCAACGATGCCCCCATCGCCATCCAGCTGGTGTACCGCGTCGAGGCGCCGCAGTGGATCAGCGTGGAGTACGTCAATGGCGGCGTCGACCCTGAGACCAAGGCGTTCAGCCCCGGCAGCGTGCTGAGCTTCCTCAATACCCAGGCCGCCTGGGAGGATGCCAACAGCCGTGGCAAGGCGCTGCGGTTCTCCTTTGGCCGTGCCGACCGTGAGTACAAGGACCGTTGGTGCAGCCCTGTGCCGGTGTTCCAGTCGTGAGCCGCAAGCAGCAACTGCTCAAGCGCCATCGGCGCAACAAGCGCCTGGGGCTGCTGGCCGGGCTGGTGCTCCTGGTCGCGCTGGGGCTGTTCAGCTGGTGGTGGCTGCCGCTGTTGCTGCTGCCGCTGCTGTGGGCCGCGCATGAGGCGTGGTTCGCCGACCACCTGTTCTATGCCCCCGGTGAAGACTACGCCTACCGTTTCGGCGAGCAGACCCGCGAAGCCTGCGCGACGCTGCAAGGTGATCTGCTGCGCACCGATGCCGCCTTGCAGGGCGATGAGACGCTGATCCTTGAGGTCGGCATCAAGAGCGGCTGGCTGGGGCGCTTCCTCGATCCGCGCGTCGAGCTGCTGGGCGGCGCCACGCGTGATGTGCAGACCTTCGAACGCGGCGCCAACGGCGTGCGTTACCTCAACCTCACCGGCCTGGCCGAGCCCCTGGCGGCGGGCACGTTGCGCCTGCGCGGGCGCCATTGCCGGCTGCAGGGAACGCCGCACCTGTGGATAACCCCGGCCATCGAGTTGCGCAAGCGTCGGGTGATGGTGATCGCGCCCCACGCCGACGACGCAGAGCTGGCTGCCTATGGCTTGTACAGCCAGGCCGAGGAAACCTGGGTGGTGACCCTGACCGCTGGCGAGATCGAAGCCGAGCATTACCAGCAGATGGGTATGCAGAAGGCCGAGGCAGCGCGGCTCAAGGGCCGGCTGCGGGCCTGGGACAGTATCGCCGTGCCTCGTTGGGCAGGTGTACCGCAAGCGCGTTGCGTGCAGCTGGGCTATTTCTGCCTGCAACTGCCCGCCATGCAGGCGGCGCCTGACCAGCCACAGGGTTCGCGCGAAGCGGACATGGCCGATATCCGCCCGTTCCGCTGCTTCAACCCGTTCCCGCTGCCCGCCGATGCCGACGGTGCGCCTACCTGGCACAACCTGCTGGCCGACCTGCGCGCGTTGCTGGAGCTGGCCAGGCCGCAAGTGCTGGTGATGCCGCACCCGACCCTCGACCCGCACCCCGACCACATCTGCGCCCAGGCCGCCGTGCACGAAGCGCTGCAAGGCCTGGCCTGGCAGCCGGAAACCTTGCTGTGCTACGCCAACCACCTGCACGATAACGACCGCTGGCCGATGGGCGACAGCGGTGATGGCGTGGCCTTGCCGCCGCAGCTGGACAGCCGTGAAGCCTGGGCGCCCTGCAGCCTGGTGCTGGACACCGCGACCCAGCGTGACAAAGCCATGGCCCTGGGCATGATGCATGACCTGCAGCCTCCGGCCGCTTTCAAGCGCCGCTTGCGCCGCCTGCTGCAACGCTGGCTGGCGGGGCGCCAGCCATCGCCCTATGGCGAGAACGAATTCTTCCGCAAGGCCGTTCGCCGGCACGAGCTGTTCTGGCGCCGCGACCTGTGAGCCTGACCCATGATGACCGCGATAGCGCCGAGCGCCCAAGGAACGCAATGAAAGTCCTATTTCTGGTGCAGAAGGAACAACGGGCGATTCTCGATCGCCTGTATGACGGCGTCGCGGCCCACTGCGACTGCGACCTGCGTTGGCTGAGCGACGATGACCAGCGCAACCTGCGCCGCTACTTCAAGCGTGAAGTCGACGTCACGCGCTATGACCGCATCGTGTTCTTCCTGCGCTTCAAGCAGGAGATCCGCCAGGTCGCGTTCATTCGCAGCATCCCCAACCTGGTGATTCTCGAGCACGACGCCTACCAGAACTACATCCCCTGCAAGTACACCGGCAAGTTCAGTGCGCATTACCGGCAACTGCCGTGGGCGCGGGTGATCAGCTCCGGTTACATGGTCAGTGAGCGCTTGCGCCAGGAAGGCTTCGACGCCGTGTTCGTGCCCAAGGGCTACGACGAGCAGCTGTTGATCGACCAGGGGCGTGAGCGCGATATCGAACTGGCCTTTGTAGGCAGTACCAACAGCGTTGCCTACAGCGGCCGCAAGGCGCTGCTGGACGAGCTGGGGCAGGTGGAAAGCCTGGTGGTGACCCGCACCAAGTCCGGTGAGGACTACTGCAACACCCTCAATCGCATCCGCTTTTTCGTCAGTGCCGATGTCGGCATGGGCGAATACATGATCAAGAACTTCGAGGCTATGGCCTGCGGGTGCGTGCTACTGGCATACGACCAGGGCGAGGAGGAGAATCGTGCTCTGGGCCTGGTCGACATGCACAGCGTGGTGCTGTACGACAGCATCCCGGTGCTGCAGGCCAAGTTGCGGCAACTGCGCGACGACCCGGCGCTGGCGGCGCGTATTGCCGACAACGGGCGCGAGCTGGCAACCTCGCGCTTCAGCTTTGCCCAGGTTGGCCGAAGTATTGTCGAACACATGGAGCCCCCTCTGCGGCCGCATCCGCCGCTGACCTTCTGGCAGCGATTGCTGATGCGCATCGGCTGATCGAAGAGCTGGCTGGCCCATCCGTATGACCGTAGGGGCGCAATACCGTTGAATATCGTCAATGTGATGTGGTCGGGTGGCGCACCGTTCATGTCCGTACACACTGTCCACCGCCAAGTGCTGGCGCATGCCCCGATGGGGGGGCAGGTCTGCAACTGGCTGTTGCTTGGCGATGGCTTGAGCGGTGGTATCGGTAAAACGCGTAGCTGGCATTTGCCGTCGCGGCTGCTCAAGGGGCGCATGCCCCACCGCCTGGCGTTGCCCTGGGTGCGCTGGCGCATGCTGCGCGCGCTGCGTGAGACGGCTGCCGATGTGCTGCTGCTGGACGGGGTCGGTGTCGCCCGCCTGCTGCTGCCGCTGTTGCACCGGCTGCCCGGCGTGCAGGTGGCTGTGCTGTTCCATGGGGCGACCCGGCTGAATGCCAAGGATGTGCGCCTGTTCCGCCAGTTCCCGGCCGAGCGCCTGCGGGTCGCGGCGGTGTCGGCCACGCTGGCGCGTACGCTCGAGCAGGATCTTGGGCGGCCGGTGCGAACGGTGCGGATCGCCCTTGACCCGCACGCGTTCTGCCAGCAGTTGCTGGGGCGTGAACAAGCCCGCCAGGCGCTGGGGCTGCCAGAAGGCGCGCCGGTGCTGGGCGCGGTGGGGCGCCTGGTGGAGAGCAAAGGCTTTGCGATGCTGATTGAAGCCTTCGCCGAGGCGCGCACACGGATGCCAGGCGCGCAGCTGGCAATCCTGGGTGATGGCGAGCTGCGCGCGCACTTGCAGGCCCGTGCCGAGGCGCTGGGGGTGGCCGACAGCGTGCATTTCTGCGGCCATCGTGGCGATCTGGCGCGGTTGTATCCGGCGTTCGACTGGTTGCTGGTGCCCTCGCGCTCGGAAGGGCTCGGACTGGTGATACAGGAGGCGCTGTTGTCCGGGGTGCCGGTGATCTGCAGCGATCTGCCGGTGTTCCGTGAACAACTGGGTGAAGCGGGCTGCTATCTGCCGGTCGGCGACCAGCCCAGCTGGGCAGAGGCCATCGCCAGCTGCGCCACGCGCGATGGCGTGGCCGTGGCCCGGGAGCAATGGCAGGCGCTGGCGCCCGAGCAGGGCTGGGCGGCGTTCAAGGCCGGCTCGGCAAGCCTGCTGGGGGGCTGAGGTTTACCGGCCGATTAGGGCCGCCTGGAACTGTGCGAGGGGGAACTGCTGGTCAAGCTGCTCGCGCTCGATATAGCGCGCCATGTGCTGCACGTTGCGTTGTACCATCCGCGACGACAGGGGGGCGCGCAGGAAACGCATGTCGGCCACGTCGATCAGACCCAGCAGCCCTTCGGGGGTCTGCACCACGTTGCCCAAGTGCAGCGAGCGGAAGTAGATGCCCGAGCGATGCAGGTGCCGGACCAGCTCGATCAGCCGTGGCAATAGCGTGTCCCAACTGAAACCGGGTTGGCGGGACAGGCCTAGCAGGGTATCGCCCGGCAGTGGGCGATACAGTACGGCGGTACGGCCTGGCAGTGGCAGCTTGTGATGGCTGATCACCTCCAGGGTAGGCAAGCCCAGTTGCGCCAGGCGTTGGGCGTTGTCGATGAAGCGCTGCGAGTAGGGGCGTAGCAGCGCAGATGAAATCAGACGCTTGCGGCGAAAAACCTTGAGGATATTGCCATCCCCAAGCAGGTAGACTTTGGCACCATGGCTATCTGCCTCTAGCACCTTGGCGCCGAGTATCAGCCGATCGAAGTCGGTCTGGGAGAGCCGGGAGCATTGCATGAGTTCTGGCCTTGTCTTCATGGGCAGGCAAAATGACCGGCAATAATGCCGAAAATTATCTGTTAGCACCATGCTGGTGTATTCGGGTTTCAACGAGGGAACGGGATGTTGTACGAAAAACGCTGGGCCAAGGCCTGGCTGGGGCTGGGTTTTGTCTGGTTCTTGGCGGCCATCGCACTGGCGCCGAGCAACAAGGTTTATCAACAGGGCCTGGTCCTGTTCCTGTGGTTGCCCACCCTGGGCCTGGCCTGGTCGGCTCGGCAGGTGTTCATCGAGGCTTGGCGGCGTCAGCCGGCATTATGGCTCGCGCTGCTGGGCTTGCTGGCCTGGAGTGCCGTGACACTGGCCTGGTCCACCGCCGAGGATGTTTCGCGCGAAGGCAAGCGGCTGGTGTACATCCTGCTGTTCCTGATGGCATTCCCCCTGCTGGCGCAGGCGGGGGCGGAGCGTGCCTGGCGCCTGCTGCAGCTAGGCGGGGGCTTGCTGGCCCTGGCTGCGCTGGTTTCGATCGTGCACTTCTATGGGATCAAGGGAGAGCCTCTGGTGGCTCGCATCAAGGGTATCGGTGAGATTTCCCATCCGATCCTGGGCGGCTATGTGGTGGCGGCCGCGGCGCTCTGGCTGCTGTACATCAACCCCCGTCAGCGTGCCCTGCAGCTGGCCTGGGCACTTGCGCTGGCGTGCCTGGGGGCCTTCGTGGTGTTCAGCCAGAGCCGTGGTGCTGCACTGGCTTTGGTCGGGACGATTGTTCTGGCACCGCTGTGGCATCGCACTCGCAGCAGTTGCCTGTTTGCACTGTTGGCGGCCCTGGCGACGGCCGTGGCCTTCTATGTGATGTATGAGCTGATCATGGAGCGCGGCTCTTCGTACCGGCCCGAGATCTTCCGGGCGTCCCTGCAGATGATTGGAGAACACCCGCTGACCGGCCTTGGCCTGGGTGCTTTCTATCAAGTGCCGGTGGGGGATCGAGAGTTCGACCACACCCACAACATGTTCACCCACGTCGCCGTGGAGCTGGGCCTGCCCGGTATGCTCCTGTGGACGGCGGTCTGGCTGTTCGCTCTGGGCCAGATCGTGCGGGCCCGCGCCACGCTGTTCGGCAAGGTCCTGTTCGGCTTCTGGGTGTTCTCCACCCTGGCCATGCAGTTCGACGCGGCCAGCCTGACCGGCACCCCTCGCGCCGAATGGTTCATCAGCTGGCTGCCGGTGGCGCTGGTGATGTTGTTGCCCTGGGCACATGAACGGCAACAACCCTGTGGTAAAATCGCCGGTTCAACCTGAACAGCGAGCTCGATGATGGCCGAAACACCGCTCCCGGCGGAGAACTCCTCCAGCCTGAAGATCTACTTCAGGCTGCTGGGCTACGTGAAACCCTACGTCGGCATTTTCCTGCTGAGCATCGTCGGGTTCGTGATCTTCGCCTCTACCCAGCCGATGCTGGCCGGCATTCTCAAGTATTTCGTCGACGGCCTGAGCAACCCAGAGGCCGTGCTGTTCCCCAATGTGCCCTACCTGCGCGACCTGCAACTGCTGCAGGCCGTGCCGCTGCTGATCATCCTGATCGCGGCCTGGCAGGGCCTGGGTTCGTTCCTGGGCAACTACTTCCTGGCCAAGGTTTCGCTGTGCCTGGTGCACGACCTGCGGGTCGAGTTGTTCAACAAGCTGCTGGTGCTGCCCAACCGCTATTTCGACAACCACAACTCCGGGCACCTGATTTCGCGTATCACCTTCAACGTGACCATGGTCACCGGTGCTGCCACCGATGCGATCAAGGTGGTGATCCGCGAAGGCCTGACCGTGGTCTTCCTGTTCGTCTATCTGTTGTGGATGAACTGGATGCTGACCCTGGTCATGCTCGCCATCCTGCCGGTGATCGCGGTGATGGTGAGTACCGCCAGCAAGAAATTCCGCAAGCAGAGCAAGAAGATCCAGGTGGCCATGGGCGACGTGACCCACGTCGCGTCCGAGACCATCCAGGGCTACCGGGTGGTGCGCAGTTTCGGCGGCGAGGCCTACGAGCAGCAGCGTTTCGACAACGCCAGCCAGAGCAACACCGACAAGCAACTGCGCATGACCAAGACCGGCGCGCTGTACACGCCGATGCTGCAGCTGGTGATCTACACCGCCATGGCCGCGCTGATGTTCCTGGTGCTGTTCCTGCGCGGCGATGCGTCGGCCGGTGACATGGTTGCCTACATCACTGCTGCTGGCCTGCTGCCCAAGCCGATCCGCCAGCTTTCCGAAGTCAGCTCGACCATCCAGAAGGGCCTTGCGGGTGCCGAGAGCATCTTCGAGCAGCTCGACGAAGAACCTGAGGTCGATACCGGCACCGTCGAGAAGGCGCGGGTCGAAGGCCGCCTGGAAGTGCGCAACCTCAGCTTCACCTACCCCGGCACCGAGCGCCAGGTGCTCAGCGATATCAGCTTTACCGCCGAGCCTGGGCAGATGATTGCCCTGGTCGGCCGCTCCGGCAGCGGCAAGTCCACGCTGGCGGCGCTGATCCCGCGCTTCTATCACCATAGCGAAGGGCAGATCCTGCTCGATGGCGTGGAGATCGAGGAGTACCGCTTGCGCAACCTGCGTCGGCACGTGTCGCAGGTGACCCAGCACGTCACCCTGTTCAACGACACCGTGGCCAACAACATCGCCTACGGCGACCTGGCCGGCGCGCCGCGCGCAGACATCGAAGCCGCGGCTGCCGATGCCTATGCCAAGGAGTTCGTCGACCAGTTGCCCAAGGGCTTCGACACCGAAGTCGGCGAGAACGGCGTACTGCTCTCCGGCGGCCAGCGCCAGCGCCTGGCGATTGCCCGGGCGCTGCTGAAAAACGCACCGCTGCTGATCCTCGACGAGGCTACCTCGGCCCTGGACACCGAGTCCGAGCGGCATATCCAGGCAGCCCTGGACCATGTGATGCAAGGCCGTACCACCCTGGTGATCGCCCACCGCCTGTCGACCATCGAGAAGGCCGACATGATCCTGGTGATGGACCAGGGGCGGCTGGTGGAGCGCGGTACCCACACCGAGCTGCTGGCGGCCAATGGCTATTATGCCCGCCTGCATGCCATGGGCCTGGATGCGCCGGAAAACGCCGATATCACCTGAAACCTCAAAGATCGGGGCCTGCATGGCCCCGATTGTCACTGCAGTTGTCCACAGTGAAGCTGGCCGTAAAGCCATCCTCGACCCTGTGCTAATATCCTGCCCCTGTTCACTTTTTCATATGGGTTGCCCATGAAGTTGTCCATGCCGCGTTTCGATCAAGCCCCGGTACTGGTGGTCGGCGATGTCATGCTCGACCGCTACTGGCATGGCGGTACTTCACGTATTTCGCCTGAAGCGCCGGTGCCGGTGGTCAAGGTCGATCAGATCGAAGATCGCCCAGGCGGTGCGGCCAACGTCGCGTTGAACATCGCCGCCTTGGGCGCGCCAGCCGCGCTGGTCGGCGTCACCGGCCAGGACGAGGCTGCCGACAGCCTCGCCAACAGCCTGCAGGCCGCCGGTGTGCGCTCGATCTTCCAGCGCATCGCGCACCAGCCGACCATCGTCAAGTTGCGGGTCATGAGCCGTCACCAGCAACTGCTGCGCATCGACTTCGAAGAACCCTTCGCCACCGACGCGCTGTCGCTGGGCGCCGAGGTCGACGGCCTGCTCGAAGGCATCAAGGTGCTGGTGCTCTCCGACTACGGCAAGGGCGCGCTGAAGAACCACCAGGCGCTGATCCAGGCCGCCCGGGCCAAAGGCATTCCGGTGCTGGCCGACCCCAAGGGCAAGGATTTCTCCATCTACCGTGGCGCCAGCCTGATCACGCCCAACCTGAGCGAGTTCGAGGCGATCGTCGGCCGTTGTGCCGACGAAACCGAACTGGTCGCCAAGGGCCTCACCCTGCTCGACGAGCTCGACCTGGGGGCGCTGCTGGTGACCCGTGGCGAGCACGGCATGACCCTGCTGCGCACCGGCCACCCGGCCTTGCATCTGCCGGCCCGGGCCCGTGAAGTGTTCGATGTCACCGGTGCCGGCGATACCGTGATCTCCACCCTGGCCGCCGCCATCGCTGCCGGTGAAGAGCTGCCCCACGCGGTCGCCTTGGCCAACCTGGCCGCCGGCATCGTGGTGGGCAAGCTCGGTACGGCGGCCATCAGTGCCCCGGAACTGCGCCGGGCCATCCAGCGCGAAGAAGGTTCCGAGCGCGGTGTGCTGGGCCTGGAGCAGTTGCTGCTGGCGATCGACGATGCCCGTGCGCACAACGAGAAGATCGTCTTCACCAATGGCTGCTTCGACATCCTCCATGCCGGCCACGTGACCTACCTGGAGCAAGCGCGCGCCCAAGGCGACCGGCTGATTGTCGCGATCAACGACGATGCCTCGGTCAGCCGTTTGAAAGGCCCGGGCCGGCCGATCAACAGCGTCGACCGGCGCATGGCCGTGCTGGCCGGGCTGGGTGCGGTGGACTGGGTGATCAGCTTCCCCGAAGACACCCCAGAGAACCTGCTGCGCCAGGTGAAGCCGGATGTGCTGGTCAAGGGCGGCGACTATGGCATTGACCAGGTGGTCGGCGCCGATATCGTCAAGGCCTACGGCGGTGCGGTGAAGGTGCTGGGGCTGGTCGAGAACAGCTCGACCACCGCCATCGTCGAGAAGATCCGCAAGCACTGAAGCCGGCCCATTGCCGGCACGCCCCCTGTAGGAGCGGCACAAGGCCGCTCCTACAGGGGCCAGCGCAAGGCAGTTGCTCCCGCGACTATTTGTGCAGTGTTCCCCGCGCTCGCTCGAGCAATTCACGGGCCTTGTCACTGAAACGCTGCAGGTGCGTTTCCGGCTTGCGCTGTTCCGCCAGCCCCTGTTGCTTCAGCCAATCCCGCCAGCGCACCCGCTCATCGCGCACCACCCAACCCTCCTGGCGCGCAAAGCTTTCTGCCAGCCACACCCCGCGTGTACTCGCCGGCAGCAGCTGGTCCTTCTTCAGGGTGTAGAGCTCAGGCAGCGGCTGGCCATCCTTCAAGGGCATCAGGTACAGGTCCGGGCGCTTGCGGTTCAGCCGCGCCACCAGTTGATCACCTTCCAGCCGTTCATCGACGTGGAACAGGCTCAGCGGCTTGGCGTCCCTGGGCACCTGCAGGCGCAGGTCATAGATCAACTGAAGCGAGGCCGTCGGCAGGTGCACGTAGGCCCGTGGCCGTTCCAGCAGCATCAGGTTGGCGCAGTGCACTGGGCGGGCGGCGCCGGATTCGGGTGAGAGCACGAAGGGCGGTGCTTCGCGGTAGTGCAGGGCGGCGGCATAGGGGGCCGGCAGCCAGGTATCGTTGAAGCGCCCGCCCAGCCAGCCCTCGGGGGTTTCCAGCAGGCATTCCTCGGCCACTTCCTGAATGGCGGTGAGTAGCGGCAGGTTCAACTCGTGGGCGGGCACATAGCCAGAAATCAGTTTGAGCACCACATCGCCGCGGTCCTGGCGGCGCTGGCGCACCAGCACCCAGTAGTCGCGGCCCTGCCAGTTCAGCGTGAGGCGCACCGAGACGCCCAGGTTGGCCAGCTCGACCACGAAGCGTTCGGGGTTGCCTAGCTGGATCGCCTTGCGCCGCTGCAGGGTCTGGGCGAAGTTCAGCGGCATGCCGATGCTCTGGTAGGTCAGGCCGTCGGGGGTGGCCTCGACGTGCAGCGGCAGGGTCTTGAAGTTGCTCGGGTTCTTGCGGATCAGCGTACGCGGCACGAGGCTCCTCCTTGCGTTGGGCCCCCGCCCGGGTGGCTCAGGGCCGGCCCAGGATGCGGGCGACGGTGGCCACGTTGTGGGCCAGGTGCAGCGGGTTGATGGTGCCGACGATGGCACTGTTCACACCCGGGTGGGCAAACAGCAGCTCGAAGCTGGCCTGCACCGGGTCGACCCCGGGGGCCAGGCAGACATGCCCGCTGGCCAGGGCTTTCTTCACCAGGATGGCCTTGCCGTGCTCGGCAGCGTAGTCCAGCACCGGGCGCTCCGCCTGCTCGTTGAGGTTGTAGGTGACCATGGCGCAATCGCCCTGTTCCAGGGCTTTCAGGCCACCGGCAACGGTTTTGCCAGAGAAACCATAGCCGAGAATCTTGCCCTCCTGCTTGAGTGCGGCAAGGGTTTCATAAACCGCTTCGTGATCGAGGATCGCCAGGTCATTGCCGTCGGAGTGCACCAGCACCAGTTCGATGCGGTCGGTTTCCAGGCGCTTGAGGCTGCGCTCCACCGAGCGGCGGGTGTGCGCGGCGCTGAAGTCGAAGTGCGACTGGCCGTCGTCGAATTCTTCACCGACCTTGCTGACGATCACCCAGTCGTCGCGCTGGCCACGCAGCAGCGGGCCCAGGCGCTCTTCGCTGCGGCCATAGGCGGGCGCGGTATCGAGCAGGTTGATGCCCAGCTCGCGGGCTTGCGCGAGCAGCAGGGCAGCGGCTTCGTCATCGGGGATGGTGAAACCGTTGGGGTATTTCACGCCCTGGTCGCGGCCGAGCTTGACCGTGCCCAGGCCCAGTGGCGAAACCCGCAGGCCGGTGCTGCCCAGTGTGCGGTGATGGTCGTGCAGGGTCGGCAGGCTCATGGCAGCAGTTGCTCCCAGGCCGGCACGCCCAGTGGCGGGCGCGGCAGGTCGGTGAGGTCGGGGCGGGCGGCCGGGCGAATGCCGTCGCGCTCGAGGCTGGCCAGCACGCGGTCGGTCAGGTCCGGCGCCAGGGCCAGCTTGGTCGGCCAGCCCACCAGCAGGCGCTGCTGCTCGGCTAGGAAGGCGTTGTCCGGGCGCACCAGGCCTGATTGCCCAGGTTCGGCACGGTCGATGCGCAGTGTGGCCCAGCGGATCAGGCTCTGATCGACCCAGGGCAACAGACCGGCGACTTCTTTTTGCGCGGCGGCAATCTGCGCGGCCGGTTCGCGGGCGACACCGTCGGCTTCGGCGAGGTCGCCACCGAGGTACCACACCCACTGGCCGTCGGCCGCCGGGTGGGTGGTGACGGTGATGCGCGGCTTGGGCCCGCCGCCCAGGCAGTGGGCATATAGCGGCTTGAGGTTCGGGCCTTTGGCCAGGACCATATGCAGCGGGCGGCGCTGCATGGTCGGCTGGTTCAGGCCGAGGGCGTGCAGCAGGTCCTCGGTGCCGCCACCGGCACTGAGGACGATGCGCTGGGCGCGGATCTCGCGGCCATCGACGTTCAGCCCGACCAGTTCGTCGCCCTCGCGCAGCGGTTCGATGCGCTCGCCGGCCAGCAGGCTGTCACCGGCCAGCTGCGCCAGGTTGGCCAGCAGGCTGGGGACGTCGATGACCAGTTCGGCCAGGCGGTACACCTTGCCCTTGAAGGCGCGGTCCTGCAGGGCGGGCGGTAGTTGCTCGCCCTTGACCTGGTCGACCCGGCCACGCACGGCCTTGCTGGCGAAGAAGCTGGTGAGGTTGCCGGCCAGGGTGCCAGGGGACCAGAGGTAGTGGGCATCGGACAGCAGGCGGGTGCCGGTCAGGTCCAGCTCGCCGGTGCCGGCGAGGGCTTCGCGCCAGCGCCGCGGCATGTCGGCGATGGCCTCGGAGGCGCCGGTCAGGGCGCCGTGCAGGGCGTACTTGGTGCCGCCGTGGATGATGCCTTGCGACTTGATGGTCTGCTCGCCGCCCAGGCTGGCGCGCTCCACCAGCACAGTCGAATAACCCTGCTTGCGCAGGCGGGCATTGAGCCAGAGGCCGGCGACCCCGGCACCGACGATCAGCACGTCGGTGGAAATGGCGGATGGCATGCGGGCACCTCTAAAGCTGAGACAGGTGCGCAGTATACAGGCCCTCGCCAGGCACAGGTGCCTTGTGGATCAATGCCCGGCGGTGTTGGAAAACACCTGGATCACCACCACCCCGCCGACGATCATGGCCATGCCCAACATTGCCGGCACATCCAGCTTCTGCCCATAGATCACCAGCGCGGCGACGCTGATCAGCACGATGCCCAGCCCCGACCAGATGGCGTAGGCGATGCCCACCGGGATGCTGCGCACCACCAGGGTGAGCATCCAGAACGCCACGCCATAGCCACAGATCATCAGCAGCAGCGGCAGCGGCGTGCTCAAGCCCTTGACCGCTTTCATGGAAGCAGTGGCGATGACTTCGGCGCAGATGGCGATGGCGAGATAGGTATAGGCATTCATGGTTCGGTTCCTCCGTTGCTGGTCGGGCATTCTAGGGGAAGCTGGGATGGGGTAAAGTCATTACCTATCTGTAATGGAGATAGGTTGGCCATGACCGAACACTGGAACCTGGAGCAACTGCGCCTGTTCGTGCGCACTGCCGAACTGCGCTCGTTCTCCGCCGTGGCGCGTGAGCAGCGCAAGGCGCAGTCGGCGGTGAGCACGGCCATTGCCCTGCTTGAGACGGACCTGGGCGTGACCCTGTTCGAGCGCAGCAGTGGCCGCCAGCCGCGCCTGACCGAAAGCGGCGCGGCCTTGCTGGAGGATGCCCGTGAACTGCTGCGCCAGTGCGAACGCCTGGATGGCCGGGCGCTGGCCCTGATGCGCGGCCAGGAAGCCTTGCTGCGGGTGGCCCAGGATGAGGCGATGCCCTATCAACCGGTGATCGACAGCCTCGACGAACTGGCCGCCCACTACCCCTTCCTGGAAGTGCAGCTGGCCAGCGGCGCCCAGGGCGATGTGGCGCGCAAGCTGGTGGAGCGACGTGCCGACCTGGGCCTGTTCTTCCACCACGAGAGCATTCCCTCCTCGCTGGAGCGGCGCGCCCTGGGCAGCGTTGAGATGGTCACTGTGTGCGCCATCGGCCACCCGTTGGCAGGGCAGGGCAAGGTCAGCCGTCAGCAACTGGCGCGTCATCGCCAGTTGCTGATCACCCCACAGCAGAGCGGTTATCCGGGCGGCGAGGCGATCAGCCCGCAGGTCTGGCGTGCCGACAGCTTCTACGCCATGGCCGAGTTGCTGATGCGCGGCCTGGGTTGGGCCTGGTTGCCGCGCCACGTGGTGCAGTACCCCACCTACCAGGCACAGATGGTCGAGCTGGACAGCGAGTGGCGCCCGCCCGCGCTGGTGGCCGAGCTGGCCTGGCGCCGTGACGAGCCGCTGGGGCCGGCGGCGCAATGGCTGGCCGAGCGTTTTGCCGTGCACCTGCGTGCGATCGGGTAAACTCCGCCGCCATGAACAGAACCCTCTACTCCCTGCTGTTTCACCTGGGCCTGCCGCTGGTCGCGCTGCGCCTGTTCCTGCGCGGGCGCAAGGCGCCGGCGTACCGTGCGCGCATCAATGAGCGCTTCGCCTGCAAGCTACCGCCGCTGAAGCAGGGCGGGATCTGGGTGCATGCGGTGTCGGTGGGCGAGAGCATCGCCGCCGCGCCCTTGGTTCGCGCGCTGCTCAAGCAGTACCCGGACCTGCCGATCACCCTGACCTGCATGACCCCGACCGGTTCGGAGCGCATCCGCGCGATGTTCGAGGGCGAGCCGCGGGTGCAGCACTGCTACCTGCCCTATGACCTGCCATGGGCGGCCGGGCGCTTCCTCGACCATGTGCGCCCGAAGCTGGGCATCATCATGGAAACCGAGCTGTGGCCGAACCATATCCACCAGTGTGCCAAGCGCGGCATCCCGGTGGCGTTGGCCAATGCGCGGTTGTCTGCGCGTTCGGCCCGGGGCTACGGTCGCTTCGCCGGGCTGACCCGGCCGATGCTGGAGGAAATGAGCCTGATCGCCGTGCAGACCGAGACCGAGGCCGAGCGCTTTCGCAGCCTTGGCGCACGCAGCGAATGCGTGCAGGTGACGGGGTCGATCAAGTTCGACCTGAAGATCGATGAGCAACTGCTGCCCCGCGCCCGGGCGTTGCGCGAGCAATGGGGGGCGGCGCAGCGCCCGGTGTGGATCGCCGCCAGCACCCATGACGGCGAGGACGCGCTGATCCTCGAGGCGCATCGGCAACTGCTCCAGGTGCACGGCGATGCGCTGCTGATCCTGGTGCCGCGCCACCCCGAGCGCTTCAATGCGGTACATGCCCTGTGCAGCGCCGGGTTCGCCACGGTGCGCCGTTCCACCAGGGAGGCGGTTCAGGCCCAGACCCAGGTGCTGCTGGGCGACACCATGGGCGAGTTGCTGTTCCTCTATGCCCTGGCCGACATCGCCTTTGTCGGTGGCAGCCTGGTGGCCACTGGCGGGCACAACCCGCTGGAGCCCGCGGCGCTGGCGTTGCCGGTGCTGATGGGGCCGCATGTGTTCAACTTCCTCGAGATCAGCGCGATGCTGCGTGAGGCGGGGGCGTTGCAGCAGGTGGACGATGCCGAGGGGCTGGCCGGGGAAGTGCGGCGCTTGGTCGAGCTGCCCCAGGATGCCCGACGCATGGGCGAGGCGGGCAGGGCGGTGATGCAGGCCAATCAGGGGGCGTTGCAGCGGTTGCTGGATGGGTTGGGGCAGTTCATTCGCTGACATGCTCACTGGCCTCTTCGCGGGTAAACCCGCTCCCACAGGTACATCACAAGGCTCAAGGCCAGTGGTGTACCTGTGGGAGCGGGTTTACCCGCGAAGAGGCCTGCGCCGATATCAAGGCCTGCGTTCGAAGTTCTTCGCCGCCGCCGCCGCCAGGTCCGGTGGCAGGAAGTCCTTGTCCGGGTTGTAGTCGGCCTTCAGGTACCGCCCCAGGTCCTGCAGATCCTGCGGGCTCAATGTCCCCGCCGCCTGCTTCAGGCGCAGGTTGTCGAGGATGTAGTCGTAGCGGCTGTTGTTGTAGTCGCGCACCGAGGTGTACAGCTGGCGTTGGGCATCCAGCACGTCGACGATGTTGCGGGTACCCACCTGGTAGCCGATTTCGGTGGCTTCCAGCGCACTCTGGTTGGAGATGATCGACTGCTTGCGCGCCTGCACCTGCTCCACGTCGGTGTTCACCGCGCGGTGCAGGTTGCGGGTGTTCTCCACCACCTGGCGGCGCAGGCTCTCGCGCTGCTGCTCGCTCTGGCTCAGGCGCTGGTAGGCCTCGCGCACCTGCGAGCTGGTCAGCCCGCCGCTGTAGATCGGAATGTTCAACTGCAGGCCGACGCTGGTCTGCTCCACATCGCCGCCGTAACGGATGCCGTTCTGCGAGGGGTTGGTGAAACCGAGGCTGTCGTTGTCGCCCTTCTGGTACTTGGCCACCGCATCGAGGGTCGGCGCGTGGCCGGCCTTGCGCTGGCGCAGGGTCTCTTCGGCGGCATCGACCGCGTGGTTGGTGGCCAGCAGGTTGAGGTTCTGGCGCCCGGCGGTTTCGACCCAGGCCTTGGCGTCGTTGGGGGTCGGCACCTGTATCGGCAGGGTGTGGACCACGCCCTGGATCGAGCTGTACTGGCGGTTGGTCAGGGTGATCAGTGCTTCGAAGGCGTCCTGCACCTGGCGCTCGGCGATGATCCGGTTGGCCCGGGCGGTGTCGTAGCTGGCCTGGGATTGCAGCACGTCGGTCTTGTCCGAGAGGCCGACGTCGAAACGCTCGTTGGACTGGTCCAGCTGGCGCTTGAACGCGGCTTCCTCGGCTTTGGTCGAGGCCAGGTTGTCCTGGGCACGCAGCACGCTGAAGTAGTTCTCAGCGGTTTGCAGGATCAGGTTCTGCTCGGTGGCCGACAGCTCCAGCGCGGCCTGCTCGTTGACGGCTTCGGCGGCTTGCAGCTGGAACCAGCGATCGGCGCGGAAAATCGGCTGGGCCAGGGTGGCGCTCCAGGAATTGCCGCTGCGGTTGGAGGTGATCGACGGGTCGTCGATCTTGGTGCGGGTGTTCATCATTTCGGCACCGGCCGACAGGTTGGGCAGCAGGCCGGCGCGGGCTTGCGGCACCACTTCGCGGCGGGCGCCGTAGTCGGCGCGGGCGGCGGCCAGGTCGGCGTTGTTGTCGACCGCTTCCTGGTAGACGCTGACCAGGTCGGTCTTGACCGTGGTCGGCGTATCCACTGCCCACGCCACTCCGTGGGTCGCACAAGACACGGCAATCGCCAGTGAGAGTTTGCGCAGCATAGGGCAATCCTTGATCAAGATTTAATTACTGTACTGTCGGGTATCGAGCGGTGCGCCAGTGTAGTGCCACGCGCAGGCATCAACAATCCACTGTTTGTGCCATTTGTCATGCCCCCAAATACCTGCTTGGCTTTGCCGACCACTCCAGCTTAGACTGCGCAGGTTCTTGTCGGGGTGCCTTGATGCAAAGGCTGAGATCGCAAAGTTGCGGATCCCGTTGAACCTGATCAGGTTAGCGCCTGCGTAGGGAACAAGATTGCTCTCACTTCCCGGGAGCCTCTTGTGCCAGGTCCGGGATCGTCACAGCTGCATGCAGCTCATGGCACCCCATATCCGGCACTGCACTCGTCACCACGAGTGCGTCCGCGCCTTTCAGGTTCACCCCGACATTCCGCCCGCTAGGAAGCTGTCTGGAGAGCCTGTGATGAGCAAACAAGAAAAAATTATCAGCCTGAGCGAGTCGGCCCAAGTCGACCAACAGTCCGTACAACCCCTGCCCAATTCGCGCAAGGTCTACGTCGAAGGTTCGCGCCCCGACATCCGCGTGCCCATGCGTGAAATCAGCCTGCACGACACCCCCACCGACTTTGGCGGCGAAAAGAACGCCCCGGTGCTGGTGTATGACACTTCCGGCCCGTACACCGACCCCAACGTCGTCATCGACGTGCGCAAGGGCCTGGGCGATGTGCGCTCGGCGTGGATCGACGCCCGTGGCGACACCGAGCGCCTGGAAGGCCTGAGCTCCAACTTCGGCCAGCAGCGCCTGAACGATGCCGAGCTGACCAAGCTGCGCTTTGCCCATGTGCGCAACCCGCGCCGCGCCAAGCCCGGCGCCAACGTTTCGCAGATGCACTACGCCCGCCAGGGCATCATCACCGCCGAGATGGAATACGTTGCCATCCGCGAGAACATGAAGCTGCAGGAAGCCCGCGCCGCCGGCCTGTTGAGCCAGCAGCACGCCGGCCACAGCTTCGGTGCCAACATCCCGAAAGAGATCACCCCCGAGTTCGTCCGCGAAGAAATCGCTCGTGGCCGCGCGATCATCCCGGCCAACATCAACCACACCGAACTCGAGCCGATGATCATCGGCCGCAACTTCCTGGTGAAGATCAACGGCAACATCGGCAACAGCGCCCTGGGCTCCTCGATCGAGGAAGAAGTGGCCAAGCTGACCTGGGGCATCCGCTGGGGTTCGGACACGGTCATGGACCTGTCCACCGGCAAGCACATTCACGAAACCCGCGAGTGGATCATCCGCAACTCGCCGGTACCGATCGGCACCGTGCCGATCTACCAGGCCCTGGAAAAGGTCAATGGCGTTGCCGAAGACCTGACCTGGGAGCTGTTCCGCGACACCCTGATCGAGCAGGCCGAGCAGGGCGTGGACTACTTCACCATCCACGCCGGCGTCTTGCTGCGCTACGTGCCGCTGACCGCCAAGCGGGTTACCGGCATCGTCAGCCGCGGCGGCTCGATCATGGCCAAGTGGTGCCTGGCGCACCACAAAGAGAACTTCCTGTACACGCACTTCGACGAGATCTGCGAAATCATGAAGGCCTACGACGTCAGCTTCTCGCTGGGCGACGGCCTGCGCCCGGGCTCGATCGCCGACGCCAACGACGCCGCCCAGTTCGGTGAGCTGGAAACCCTTGGCGAGCTGACCAAGATCGCCTGGAAGCACGATGTGCAGTGCATGATCGAAGGCCCGGGCCACGTGCCGATGCAGCTGATCAAGGAGAACATGGACAAGCAGCTGGAGTGCTGCGACGAGGCGCCGTTCTACACCCTCGGCCCGCTGACCACCGACATCGCACCGGGCTACGACCACATCACTTCGGGCATCGGTGCGGCGATGATCGGCTGGTTCGGTTGCGCCATGCTTTGCTACGTCACGCCCAAGGAGCATCTGGGCCTGCCGAACAAGGATGACGTCAAGACCGGCATCATCACCTACAAGATCGCCGCCCATGCCGCCGACCTTGCCAAGGGCCACCCGGGCGCGCAGATCCGCGACAACGCGCTGTCCAAGGCACGCTTCGAGTTCCGCTGGGAAGACCAGTTCAACCTCGGCCTGGACCCGGACACCGCGCGCTCGTTCCACGACGAGACGCTGCCCAAGGAGTCGGCCAAGGTTGCGCACTTCTGCTCGATGTGCGGGCCGAAGTTCTGCTCGATGAAGATCACCCAGGAAGTGCGTGAGTATGCCGCGAAGATCGACGCCGTCGATGTGACGGCCGAGCAGGGCATGCGCGAGCAGGCCGAGCGGTTCCGCCAGGAAGGCAGCCAGCTGTACCAGAAGGTCTGATCCACAGATCCACGGCGGTGCGCTTCGCGCACCGCATCGCTGGCAAGCCAGCTCCCACAGGGACCGCATCAGGCCCTTGTGGGAGCTGGCTTGCCAGCGATTGGAGCAACCCAATCCTTTTGCCGAGCGCCGCGAGCATGACCACACCCAGCCACTTCTCCCCCGACCACCCGGTCCCCCTCCATCACCGCCAGTTCGGCGCCCGCGACCTGTTCTCGCTGTGGTTCTCCCTCGGCATCGGCCTGATGGTCCTGCAGGTCGGCGGGCTGCTGGCCACGGGCCTGGGCCTGGCCGGGTCGATCCTGGCGATCACCCTGGGCACGGCGGTGGGCGTGTTGCTGCTGGCGGCGGCCGGGGTGATCGGCAGCGACACCGGGCTGTCGGCCATGGCCACCCTGCGCCTGTCGCTGGGCCGCCACGGCGCGCGCCTGCCGGCGCTGCTCAACCTGCTGCAACTGGTGGGCTGGGGCTCGTTCGAGATCATCGTCATGCGCGATGCCGCGAGCCTGCTGGGCGCGCGAACCTTCGGCGAGGACAGTGGCTGGAACAGCCCGCTGCTGTGGACCTTGTGCTTTGGCGCCCTGGCCACCTTGCTGGCGGTCAGCGGGCCCTTGGCGTTCGTGCGCAAGGTGCTGCGCAAGTGGGGGATCTGGCTGCTGCTCGGCGCTTGCCTGTGGCTGACCTGGAACCTGTTCGCCAAGGCGGACCTGGCCGAACTGTGGCGCCGCCCTGGTGACGGGTCGCTGTCGCTGGCGCTGGGCTTCGATATCGTCATCGCCATGCCGCTGTCGTGGCTGCCGTTGATCGCCGACTATTCGCGTTTCGGCAAGCGCGCCAGCCGGGTGTTCGGCGGTACCGCGCTGGGCTTCTTCATTGGCAATGCCTGGCTGATGAGCCTGGGCGTGGCCTACACCCTGGCCTTCGCCCCGAGCGGCGAGGTGAATGCACTGCTGCTGGCCCTGGCTGGCGCCGGGCTGGGCATTCCGCTGTTGCTGATCTTGCTCGACGAGTCGGAGAACGCCTTTGCCGATATTCACTCGGCAGCGGTTTCAACCGGCCTGCTGGTGAAAATGAAGGTCGAGCACCTGGCGCTGGCCATCGGCGTGCTGTGCACCCTGATCGCACTGTTGGCGCCCTTGGCCCAGTACCAGAACTTCCTGCTGTTGATCGGCTCGGTGTTCGCGCCGCTGTTCGGCGTGGTGCTGGTGGACCACTTCGTGGTCCGCCGTCGGCGCCTGCCGGCGCTGGTCGACGGGCTGCATTGGCAAGCGCTGCTGGCCTGGGCGGTGGGCGTGGCGGCTTACCATGTCATGGCCAATGAGGCGCCGGAGCTAGGGGCGACCCTGCCGGCACTGCTGCTGGCAGGGGTGCTGCACGGGTTGCTGTCGATCAGCCGCGGCCGGGAAACAGCTCAGGCCTGATCACGCCGTTGAGGCGCGGGTAGGGGATTTTCAGCTCGACGTGGCCCATGGAGTAGGGCGCGATGGCATAAACCTCGTATTTCACGATCACCGCGCCGTAGGTCAGGGCAATGTGCGGCGACTGCTTGAACGGCCAGGTCTTGACGAACTCGGGGTCCTTGTCCACGCCGGTGCTGATCTGCCAGGCGCGGTGGGACTCCTCGACGGTCTTCCAGAAGGTCTCTTTCTGGCCGGGCACCAGCATGTCGTCCAGGGTCAGCACCTTGTCCAGCTTGCGCGAGTAGTTGATGAAGCCGCGCCCGGGCATGCCGTGGGCGCCGCCGCTGTCGAGGTAGCTGGACAGCTCGACGATCACCAGCCCGTCATGCTGCTCGCGTACCTTGGCTTGCAGGTAGCTGCTGTTGCGCTTGTCGGCGCGGGCCAGGTACTGCTGCTCATAGGCCTGCAGCGAGGCTGGCGGGGTGCCGCGCTGGTTGTCCTCGGTCAGTTGCAGCAGGCGTTTTTCGACGATGGCGTCGAGCTTGGGCAGTGCCGGGAAGTGCACGGTGTCGATGTTCACCAGCGGGCAGTCGCTTTCGCTGCAGCCGGGTTTTACATGCTCCCAGGCGTCGCGCTTGACCTCGAGCGGTGCCCGGTAGTTGGGCGTGAACAGGCTCTGGCAGGCGCTCAGGGCGACTGCCAGCACGGCCACGGAAGTCAGTTTGACTAGCGTCATGATGATCCTTGCACAACGGTGATGATCGGCCTTGGACCGCCTGCGCGGCCTTCAGTTCGCCACTAAGCTAACAGAGAGCGTAGCGCCTGTCCCGAGTGCCCGAACGGTCGCCACAAAGGGATGAAACCGGGCGGCGCGCAGAGTAGGATTGCGCGATGCGGTAAACGAGGTAATAAGGAGTTTGCATGACGGACACGTTGAATTCGGTGCCCAGCCAGATCGAGATCGCGAAGCGCGAGCAGTTGTTCAAGGGCTTCTACAAGCTCGACAAGCTGCACCTGCGCCATGAACTGTTCGCCGGGGGCATGAGCCGTGAGTTCACCCGCGAGCTGTTCGTGCGCCATGACGCGGTCTGCGTGCTGCCCTACGATCCGCAGCGCGACGAAGTCGTGCTGATCGAGCAGTTCCGGGTGGGCGCCATAGGCAAGGTGGCCAATCCGTGGCTGATCGAGATGGTGGCCGGCCTGATCGACAAGGACGAACAGCCGGAAGAAGTCGCCCATCGCGAGGCCGATGAAGAAGCTGGCCTTACCTTCAGCGCGCTGTGGCCGATGACCTGCTACTTCCCGTCCCCGGGCGGCAGCGATGAGTACGTTCATCTGTTCCTCGGCCGTTGCGTCAGTGAAGGGGCCGGTGGCCTGCATGGCCTGGAAGAAGAAAGCGAGGATATCCGCGTGCGGGTGTGGGCGTTCGAGGATGCGTTGCAGGCGGTGCGCGACGGGCGCATCTGCAATGCCGCGGCGATCATCGGCCTGCAATGGCTGGCGCTCAACCGTGACGAAGTACGAGGTATGTGGAAGTGAACCTGCTGCGCGAGCGCTATCGAGTCGACCTGGTCGGGCTGCAGACGGCCTGTGAGGCCAACTACGCCCGCCTGATGCGCCTGCTGCCGGAGATGCGCACCACGCAAAGCTCGCGGCGCATCGGCATGACCCAGGGCGATCAGATGCTCGGTGTGCTGGTGCTCGAAGTGCTGTTGGCCTGCCCCTATACCACCACCCTGCGGGTGCGTCAGGAACACAGCCTGCCGTGGTTGCCGGTGCCTGAGCTCGAGGTGCAGGTGTATCACGACGCGCGGATGGCCGAAGTGGTCAGCGCCGAGCATACCCGCCGCCTGCACAGCATCTACCCGTACCCCAACACGGCGATGCACCAGCCCGACGAGAAGGCCCAGCTCAACCTGTTCCTCGGCGAATGGCTCAGCCACTGCCTGGCCTGTGGTCACGAACTGGCGACCGTGCGCTGAAATGTGACGCCCGTCGGCTTCGAGTATTTGCTCCAAAGCGATCCATCGCCATAATCCGTGCTGAATCCGTTCGAGGAGACGGCCGTTGCCGCAAGCACTTTTCGCAGAGTCACCCGTTCATGTGGTGCAACTGACCGATGCCCATCTGTTCGCCGATCCCGCTGGGACGCTGCTGGGGCTCAATACCCGCGACAGCCTTGAACATGTGGTGACGCAGGTGCGCTGGGAGCAGCCGCGCATAGACCTTTTGCTGTGCACGGGGGACCTGTCCCAGGATGCCAGTGTGGCCTCCTATGAAGCATTCCGCGAGCTGACCGCCGGGTTCGGTGCGCCGGCACGCTGGTTGCCGGGCAATCATGACGAAGCCCAGGTAATGGCCAAGGTGGCGCCGGAGCTGATCACGGCGGTGACCGATATCGGCGCCTGGCGCATCGTGATGCTCGATTCGGCGGTGGTCGGTGCCACGTTCGGGCTGCTGGCTGAAGACCAGCTGGCCACGCTGGATCAGGCGTTGGCCGATGCCGGTGAGCGTCATTGCCTGGTGTGCTGCCACCACCAGCCGGTGGATATCGGTTGTGCGTGGATGGCGCCGATCGGGTTGCGCAATGCTGACCAGCTTCTGCTGCTAGTAAAACGTTATCCACAGGTGAAAGCGCTGCTCTGGGGGCATGTTCACCAGGAATGGGACCAGGTGCGCGAGGGTGTGCGCTTGCTGGCCACGCCCTCGACCTGCATTCAGTTCGCGCCGGGCAGCGAGGACTTCCAGGTGAGTGAAGAGCAGCCGGGGTATCGCTGGTTGCGTTTGCATGCCGACGGGCGGGTGGAGACCGGGGTGGAGCGGGCGCGGGATTTTGTGGTGAAGCTGGATTTCGACAGCCCAGGCTACTGAGTCCAAGCGGGAGATGGGGGCCAATCCTGTGGGAGCGGCTTTAGCCGCGAAGCAAGCGACGCGGTGGATGGCACCGGCTTTGCCGGTGTTCGCGGCTAAAGCCGCTCCCACAGTGTCCGTGTTGAATCACAGGCTGATGATTTTTCCATGCAAGCCGCAGCGCGCATTTTGAAGAATGTGTTGCGAAAATCCCTGCACTGAACCAATGCTCCTCGAACAGGCTACACTGCGCGTCTTTGCGTCCGGGGGCAGCATGTCGGGTTCCATCCTTTATATCCATGGCTTCAACAGCTCGCCGCTGTCGAAGAAGGCCCGCCAACTCGAGGCGGTCATGCAGCAGATCGGCCTCACTGACCAACTGCGCGTCCCAGCTCTGCATCACCACCCGCGCCAGGCCATCGCGCAGCTGGAGGCGGCTATCGGCGAGCTCGGCGCGCCCTTGCTGGTCGGCAGCTCGCTGGGCGGCTACTATGCCACCCACTTGGCCGAGCGCCACGGCCTCAAGGCCCTGCTGATCAACCCGGCGGTCGCCCCGCACCGGTTGTTCGATGGTTATCTCGGCACCCAGCGCAACCTGTATACCGACGAAGCCTGGGAGCTGACCCACGACCATGTGCAGGCCCTGGCCGAGCTGGAAGTGCCTGCCCCGCTGGATGCCAGCCGCTATCAAGTGTGGTTGCAGACCGCCGATGAAACACTGGACTATCGCCAGGCCGAGCGCTATTACCGAGCCTGTGCCCTGCGCATCCAGGCCGGCGGCGACCACAGCTTCCAAGGCTTCGCCGAACAGCTCCCGGCGCTGCTGAGCTTTGCCGGTATTGCCCGTGGGCAGTATGCGGCGTTGGACTTTTCTGTACTTTGAGCTTTTTGCATTCACCTGACTGACGACGAGACCCCATGGCCAATCCCAGCGCTAGCGCCTATAACGCAGACGCCATCGAAGTCCTCTCGGGCCTTGACCCGGTCCGCAAACGCCCGGGCATGTACACCGACACCAGCCGGCCGAACCACCTGGCCCAGGAAGTCATCGACAACAGTGTCGACGAAGCCCTGGCTGGCCACGCCCGTTCGGTGCAGGTGATCCTGCACGCCGACCACTCGCTGGAAGTGTGCGACGACGGCCGCGGCATGCCGGTGGACATCCACCCCGAAGAGGGCGTGTCCGGTGTCGAACTGATCCTCACCAAGCTGCATGCCGGCGGCAAGTTCTCCAACAAGAACTACCAGTTCTCCGGCGGTTTGCACGGCGTCGGTATTTCGGTGGTCAACGCCCTGTCCACCCAGGTGCGGGTGCGTGTGAAGCGCGATGGCAACGAGTACCAGATGACCTTTGCCGACGGCTTCAAGGCCAGCGAGCTGGAGGTGGTCGGCACCGTCGGCAAGCGCAACACCGGCACCAGCGTGTACTTCACGCCTGATCCCAAGTACTTCGACTCGCCCAAGTTCTCCATCAGCCGCCTCAAGCATGTGCTCAAGGCCAAGGCCGTGCTGTGCCCGGGGCTGTCGATCAGCTTCGAAGACAAAGGCACCGGCGAGAAGGTCGAGTGGCACTACGAGGACGGCCTGCGTTCCTACCTGGTCGACTCGGTCAGCGAATACCTGCGCCTGCCCGACGAGCCGTTCTGCGGCAGCCTGGCCGGTAACAAGGAAGCGGTCGACTGGGCCCTGCTGTGGCTGCCGGAGGGCGGCGACAGCATCCAGGAAAGCTACGTCAACCTGATCCCCACCGCGCAAGGCGGCACCCACGTCAACGGCCTGCGCCAGGGCCTGCTGGATGCCATGCGCGAGTTCTGCGAGTTCCGCAACCTGCTGCCGCGTGGGGTCAAGCTGGCCCCGGAGGACGTCTGGGAGCGCATCAGCTTCGTCTTGTCGATGAAGATGCAGGAGCCGCAATTCTCCGGCCAGACCAAGGAGCGCCTGTCGTCCCGCGAGGCGGCGGCGTTCGTCTCTGGCGTGGTCAAGGACGCGTTCAGCCTGTGGCTCAACGCCCACCCCGAGCTGGGCATGCAACTGGCCGAGCTTGCCATCAGCAATGCCGGCCGCCGCCTGAAGGCGAGCAAGAAGGTCGAGCGCAAGCGCGTCACCCAGGGGCCGGCGCTGCCGGGCAAGCTGGCTGACTGCGCAGGCCAAGACCCGATGCGCGCCGAGCTGTTCCTGGTCGAGGGTGACTCCGCCGGTGGTTCGGCCAAGCAGGCACGGGACAAAGAGTTCCAGGCGATCCTGCCGCTGCGCGGCAAGATCCTCAACACCTGGGAGGTCGATGGCGGTGAAGTGCTGGCCAGCCAGGAAGTGCACAACATCGCCGTGGCCATCGGCGTCGATCCGGGTGCCACCGACCTGACCCAACTGCGTTACGGCAAGATCTGCATTCTTGCCGACGCCGACTCCGACGGCCTGCACATCGCCACCTTGCTGTGCGCGCTGTTCGTCCAGCATTTCCGCCCGCTGGTCGAGGCCGGTCACGTCTACGTGGCCATGCCACCGCTGTACCGCATCGACTTGGGCAAAGAGATCTACTACGCCCTCGACGAAGCCGAGCGTGATGGCATCCTTGATCGCCTGGTCGCCGAGAAGAAGCGCGGCAAGCCGCAGGTCACCCGATTCAAGGGGCTGGGCGAGATGAACCCGCCGCAGCTGCGCGAAACCACCATGGACCCGAACACCCGGCGCCTGGTCCAGCTCACGCTCGACGACCTGGCGGGTACCACCGAGATCATGGACATGCTGCTGGCCAAGAAGCGCGCCGGTGACCGCAAGAACTGGCTGGAGACCAAAGGCAACCTGGCCGAGGTCCTGGTTTGATTCGTCCGCTCCTGGCACTTTGCCTGGCGTTGTCGATGTTGCCGGCCCTGGCGCAGGACTGGCCGGAGCTCAAGCTCACCCGCGAGCACCCGGTCGACGGCATGCGTGGCGGTAACCTGTCCGGCCTGGCGGTGTGCCGCGGGGCGTTGTGGGCGGTGTCCGACCGCGACGATGACCGCATCTATCGCCTCGACCAGGGCGATAGCACCTGGCGCGCCGAAGCGCTGGTGTTTACCCCGCCCGCGGCGCCGGACACCGGCCTGCCGTGGGGGCTGAAGTCGCGCAACTGGGCCGCATCGTTCATCCGTGGCGGGGCGCTGGATTTCGAAGGGATCGCCTGTGATCAGGCCGGTAACTTCTATGTCGTCAGCGAAGCGCACGCGGCGGTGCTGCAATTGCCAGCCTCGGGTGAACCGAACTGGTTGAAAATTGATCAGTCGATGGTCCGCCAGGCCCGTGCCAGCGGCATGCTGCTGCACTTCAATGCGTTGTTCGAAGGCCTGGCGGTCAATCCGGCGGGCGACCGCCTGTGGCTGGCCGCCGAGCGCGAGCGCCGTGGCCTGCTTTCGGTGCAGCGCCAGCAATCGGTATGGGCCTGCGGGCGCAGTTGCGTGATGTTCAGCGAGGCCGGCGTCGAGATGCAGCCAGCCCAGTTCCCGGGGGCACGCGCGCTGTCGCGGGACTTCGCCGACCTGGCGCTGTTCGACGGCAAGCTGTTCACCCTGGAGCGCAATGCCTACCGCATTTGCCGGCGGGATGCCGACAGCGGCGCGGTCGAGCGCTGCTGGTCGTTTGCCGCCGACGCGTTGCTGGCGCCCCGTCAGTACGATCAACCCTACGGCCTTGCCGAAGCGCTGGTGATCGACAAGGACGGCGCCTGGATTGGCGTGGACAACAACAATGGCGTGCGCGCCGATGGTGAAGTGCGGCCGATCGTCTGGCGCTTCGCCGCGCCACAGGGCGGCTGGAGCGGCAAACCATGAGCCAGGCACCGGGCAAACGTGCGGGCAGGGTGCTGATGGTGCTGGCCTGGGCGGCGGCGATGTTCCTTGCCACGCGTTTTTTCGGCGAGTGGGAAGCGCGCCAGGAAAACCCGAACAGCGAAGTGCAGAGCACCCAGGGCGATGGTTTCGTCGAAGTGCGCCTGCTGAGCAACGGCCAGGGGCATTTTGTCGCCGATGGCGCGATCAATGGCCGGGTGGTGCATTTCATGCTCGACACCGGGGCCACCGACGTGGCCATCCCCGAGGCGCTGGCCCGTGACCTCGATCTGGCCCGTGGTGCACCCGTGACGCTGAGCACCGCCAATGGCCGCACGGAAGGTTACCGCACCCGTATCGACAGCCTGCTGCTGGGCGATATCCACCTGCGCGACGTGCGCGCCCTGGTGGTGCCCGGTCTCGACGGCCAGGCCGTGCTGCTGGGTATGAGCGCCCTCAAACAACTTGAATTTACCCAGCGCGGCGGCACCATGCTGCTGCGCCAGAACCTGAAATGACGAGGCCCGCATGAGCGACTCACTCGAACTCAGCCTGGACGGTGTCGAACGCCGTTCCCTGGCTGACTTCACCGAACAGGCCTACCTCAACTACTCCATGTACGTGATCATGGACCGCGCGCTGCCGCACATCGGCGACGGCCTCAAACCGGTGCAGCGCCGTATCGTCTATGCCATGAGCGAGTTGGGGCTCGATGCCGATTCCAAGCACAAGAAGTCGGCGCGTACCGTCGGCGACGTGCTCGGCAAGTTCCACCCCCACGGCGATTCGGCCTGCTACGAAGCCATGGTGCTGATGGCCCAGCCGTTCAGCTACCGCTACACCCTGGTCGACGGCCAAGGTAACTGGGGTGCGCCGGACGATCCGAAGTCGTTCGCCGCCATGCGTTACACCGAGGCGCGCCTGTCGCGTTACTCCGAAGTGCTGCTCAGCGAGCTGGGCCAGGGCACGGCCGACTGGGTGCCGAACTTCGACGGCACCCTGCAGGAGCCGGCGGTATTGCCGGCGCGCCTGCCGAATATCCTGCTCAACGGTACCACCGGCATCGCCGTGGGCATGGCCACCGATGTGCCGCCGCACAACCTGCGCGAAGTGGCCAGTGCCTGCGTACGCCTGCTCGACGAGCCCAAGGCCACGCTTGAGCAGCTGTGCGAACACATCCAGGGGCCGGACTACCCGACCGAGGCCGAGATCGTCACCCCACGCGCCGACATCCTCAAGATGTACGAGAGCGGCAAGGGCTCGATCCGCATGCGTGCGGTGTACCGCGTCGAAGACGGCGATATCGTCGTCACCGCGCTGCCGCACCAGGTCTCCGGGGCCAAGGTGCTGGAGCAGATCGCCGCGCAGATGCAGGCCAAGAAACTGCCGATGGTCGCTGACCTGCGCGACGAGTCGGACCACGAGAACCCCTGCCGCATCGTCATCATCCCGCGCTCCAACCGCGTCGACGCCGCCGAGCTGATGCAGCACCTGTTCGCCACCACCGACCTTGAGAGCACCTACCGGGTCAACGTCAATATCATCGGCCTCGACGGCCGTCCGCAGCTCAAGAGCCTGCGGGCATTGTTGCTGGAGTGGCTGGAGTTCCGCATCGGTACCGTTCGCCGCCGCCTGCAGCACCGCCTGGACAAGGTCGAGCGCCGCCTGCACCTGTTGGAAGGCTTGCTCAAGGCGTTCCTCAATCTGGATGAAGTGATCCACATCATCCGCACCGAAGAGCACCCGAAGCAGGCGCTGATCGAGCGTTTCGAGCTGACCGAGATCCAGGCCGACTACATCCTCGAAACGCGCCTGCGTCAGTTGGCGCGCCTGGAGGAGATGAAGATCCGTGGCGAAACCGACGACCTGCTCAAGGAGCAGAAGCGCCTGACCACGCTGCTGGGCAGCGATGCCAAGCTGCGCAAGCTGGTACGCAGTGAACTGATCGAAGATGCCGAAACCTACGGCGACGATCGTCGCTCGCCGATCGTCGAGCGGGCCGAAGCCAAGGCCCTGTCGGAAAACGAGCTGATGCCGACCGAGCCGGTCACCGTGGTGCTGTCGGAGAAGGGCTGGGTGCGCTGCGCCAAGGGCCACGACATCGATGCCACGGGGCTTTCGTACAAGGCCGGCGATGGCTTCAAGGCCGCTGCCGCCGGGCGCTCCAACCAGTTTGCCGTATTGATCGACTCCACCGGGCGCAGCTACTCGGTGGCTGCCCACAGCCTGCCGTCCGCCCGTGGCCAGGGCGAGCCGTTGACCGGCCGCCTGACGCCGCCGCCGGGCGCTACCTTCGAGTGCGTGCTGCTGCCGGACGACGATGCCCTGTACGTGGTGGCGTCCGACGCCGGCTACGGCTTCGTGGTCAAGGGTGAAGACCTGCAGGCCAAGAACAAGGCCGGCAAGGGCCTGCTGAGCCTGCCAAACGGTGCCAAGGTCATGACCCCGCGCCCGGTGGCCGACCGCGAGCAGGATTGGCTGGCGGCAGTGACCACCGAAGGGCGCCTGCTGGTGTTCAAGGTCGCCGACCTGCCGCAGCTGGGCAAGGGCAAGGGCAACAAGATCATCGGCGTGCCGGGCGACCGGGTGGCCAGCCGTGAAGAATATGTCACCGATCTTGCGGTGGTCAGCGAGGGGGCGACCCTTGTTTTGCAGGCTGGCAAGCGTACCCTGTCTCTGAAACCGGACGACCTCGAGCATTACAAGGGTGAGCGCGGTCGCCGTGGTAGCAAATTGCCACGTGGTTTCCAGCGTGTCGATGCACTGCTGGTGGAAACCCCGGCATAAGCGGGTAGCACGTCTGCAGCGGCGCTTTCGGCGCCGTTGCAGGCGGAAATGCTGGAGTCGGGCCGCTATTTCGCGGATGATAGTGCACTTGTGGCGCCGGCGTGGCCGAGTGCCCGGATGAATTTACGTGAGTATCACTGCGGTCAGTCTTGAGGCGACCGCCTGGATGGGATGAATGAAATTTCTGCGCCTTCCATTTGCGCTGTTGATGACTGGGCTGCTGGGCCTGAGCGGATGCAGCATGCATCAGCCGGTCGCCTTGTATCAGCTCGACAGCGGTGACCCTGGCCAGCCTTCGCAGGCGGCGGGCATGGCGGTGGTGCTTGGCCCTGTTTCGGTGGCCGACTACCTGCAACGCGAAACCTTCCTGCAGCGCCAGACCGACGGCAGCCTGACTGCGGCGACCGACGGGCGCTGGGCCGGTAGCCTTTCGTCGGACATCGATCAGTTGCTGGTGCGCCAACTGGCATGGCGCCTGGACAGCCAGCGCGTGGTGCTGGCGCCCGCCAGTGCCGGTTTCACCCCGGACGTGCAGGTGCTGCTGACCATCACCCGCCTGGATTCGGGCAAGAACCAGCCGGCGATCCTGGATGCGCAATGGCGTGTACTGGACCGTCGTGGCCAGGTGCGCGACAACCGCATCGTTCACCTTGAGCAGCCGCACCAAGGCAGCGAATCGGCCCAGGTGCAGGCCCAGGGGCAGTTGTTGCAGAAGCTCGCCGAGCAGCTCAGCAACACGGTCAAACCATTGGCCAACCAGCCGGCCATCGCCGAGGAAGCGCCCCGCAAGCAGGCGGCGCCGGTACAGGTGAAGAAGGAACCGGAGAAGTCGAAGATCCCGATGGCTTCACCGATCCGCACCGATATGGAAGTCTATCGGTTCTGATCCGCCAGACATGAAAAAGCCCGCAGCGATGCGGGCTTTTTTATTGCCTCGGTCTTCGCCGGCACGCCGGCGAAGAGGTTCAGCCAATCATCAGCTGCGCGCGTCGCGATCGCGCAGGCCCAGCAGGTACAGCACGCCATCCAGGCCCAGCGTGGAGATTGCCTGCTTGGCCGACTGGCGCACCAGCGGCTTGGCGCGGAACGCCACACCCAGCCCGGCCAGCGACAGCATTGGCAGGTCGTTGGCGCCATCGCCCACGGCGATGGTCTGCTCCAGCTGCAGCCCTTCCTGATTGGCCAGTTGTTGCAGCAGCTCAGCCTTGCGCTGGGCGTCGACGATCGGCTCGACGGCCACGCCGGTGACTTTGCCATCGACCACTTCCAGCTCGTTGGCAAACACGTAGTCGATGCCCAGGCGTGCCTGCACCTGCTTGGCGAAGTAGGTGAAGCCACCGGAAAGAATGGCGGTCTTGTAGCCCAGGCGCTTGAGTTCGGCGAACAGGTGTTCGGCACCCTCGGTCAAGCGCAGCGACGCGCCGATCTGCTCGAGTACGCCAACGTCCAGGCCCTTGAGCAGCGCCATGCGCTCCTTGAAGCTGGCGCGAAAATCCAGCTCGCCACGCATGGCACGCTCAGTGATCTCCGCCACTTGCTCGCCCACGCCAGCGGCCTTGGCCAGCTCGTCGATCACTTCGGCCTCGATCAGCGTGGAGTCCATGTCGAACACGGCCAGGCGGCGGTTGCGGCGGAACAGGTCGTCGCGCTGGAAGGCGATGTCGATGTTCAGTGCTTCGCACAGGGCAAAGAAATCGGCACGCAGGGCCTGGGCATCGGTTGGTTCGCCACGCGCGGAAATCTCCAGCGCGGCCTTGCCGTTATCGGCATCGGCATCCAGCGCCACACGGGCGGACAGGCGCTCGATGCGTTCGATGGTCAGACCGTACTGGCTGATGATCGCGCTGACCCGCTGCAACTGCTCCGGGGTGACCCGGCGGCTGAGCAGGGTGATGATATGGCGCGCCTCGCCCTGGCTGTCGGCCCAGTGCTGGTAATCGGCTTCGGAGATCGGCGTGTAACGTGCTTGCAGGTTCAGCTCGTGGGCCTTCGATTGCACGCTTTGCAGCAGCCCGGTGGCGACCTCGTTGTCGGGAATGTCGACCAGGATGCCGAACGACAGCGTGCCGTGCATCACCGCCAAACCGATGTCGAGGATGTTCACACCGCCCTGGAGCAGGACGCCGGTGATGGCAGCGGTAAGACCTGGACGGTCTTCACCAGTGATGTTGATCAGGACGATTTCGCGCAAGACCGGGCTCCGACTTCGATGAAAAATGCGCATTCTACCGATTTTCCGTGACCATCGGGCGCCAACGATACTTTGCCGACAAAACTCTGCTCGCTATACTGCGCAGCACTTTCTCGCCATTAAGAGCCGCGCTCTGTGAACCGGCCCACGCCCGTCAAAACCGACAACTTCTTCCTGATGATCTACCGAGCCCTCAGCCAGCGCCGAATCCCCCTGGCCCTGCGTATCGCCAGCCATAACATCTTCCTGGTGGCCCTGGCCCTGGTGATCTATGCCTGCGTGATGGGTTTGCAGTTCAAGCAGGCCATGCATGAGCAGGCCGATGCCGTTGGCCAGAGCCTGACCACGCAGACCGCCACCTCCGCCACCGAACTGCTGGTGTCCAACGACATCCTCAGCCTCAATGTGCTGCTCGGCAACCTGGTGAAGAACCCGCTGGTGGCGCACGCCGCCATCTACAGCGTGGACAACCGCATCCTCGCCGAGGCCGGCCAGCGCCCGCGCAACAGCCTGCTGGGCGAGGCAGAAGGGTTGTACCAGACCAAGATCACCTTCCAGGACGTGACCGCCGGCCAGCTGCGCATCAGCCTGGATATGAGCCAGTTCCAGCAGCCGATGCTGATCAGCCTGCAGAGCATGGGCATCCTTGCCGCCATCCTGCTGGCGCTGGCCCTCACTCTGAGCCTGCGCCTTGGCCGTTTCATCTCCACCCCGCTGTTGCAACTGCGGGTCTGGCTGCGTGACCCGCACCCCTACACCCCGGCCATCGACCGCCAGGACGAAATCGGCGACCTGGCCCGCCAGCTGCACGCCCGCCTCGCACCGCCACCGCCGCCGGAGCCAGAGGTCGAGGAAGAAGACGACTTCGACGACGCGCCGGTAGCGCCAAAGGCCGCCCCGCGCGCCAGGCCCGCCGTGCACGAGGCTGACGACGATGACGAAGCCTTTGCCGGCCTGATGGACGAAGAAACCGCCCCCGCCAAGCCGATCGCCGTCGAGTCGAACGAGCCCCAGAGCAGCGCCGTGCTGGCGGTCCAGCTGGGCTCCCAGGAGCAACTGCGCCGCCTGCCGCGCACCCGCCTGGCCGAGCTGCTGGAACGCTACAACGACTGCCTCGACCAGGCTGCCTCGCTGTATGAAGGCGAAGTGCACACGCTGAGCGACGGCGGCACCCTGCTGCTGTTCCACAGCCGCGACTCTGGCGAGGACTACCTGACCAACGCCATCTGCTGCGGTGAGCTGCTGCGTGCCCTGGGCCATGCCCTGCAGATCGAGGTGGCCGATAGCGGCATCACCCTGCAGCTGCAACTGGGCCTGGTGCTGGCCGATGACCTGCAGGGCCTGGATCAGGTTGACCTGCTGATGACCGAACAGGCCCAGGACGCCCTGGCGCTGTCGCAGCACAGCCGCAACCTGCTGCTGGTGGAGCGGCGCATCAGCGACGATGCCCTGGTGCGCCAGCGTGCGCGCATCCGCCCGATCGCCAGCCCCGAGGGCGCGAGCTGCGTCGAGCGGTTGATGGAGCCGTACCCGTCGATGCTGGAACGCCAGCTGGCGCGGATGCACGAACGCCGCGCCTGATACGCCATGCACCAAAAGAAAAGGCCCTGCAGATGCAGGGCCTTTTTCATTGCAGCGGCGGATCAGGCCTGGGCTGGCTGCGCCAGCAGTTCACCCATGCGCACGGCAGAGGCTGCGCCGAGGTTTTCAGCCCACTTCACCTGCTCTGGCCCGAACAGCACGATAGCCGTGGAGCCCAGCTTGAAGCGCCCCAGTTCGGCGCCTTTCTCCAGGTGGATCGGTGCGCGGCTGGCTTCGTCGTAGCGGAAGGTCTTGAGCTCGCGCTTCGGTGGCGTGACCAGGCCGGCCCAGACGGTCTCGATCGAGGCGACGATCATTGCGCCAACCAGCACTACCGCCATCGGCCCACGCTCGGTGTCGAACAGGCAGACCACGCGCTCGTTGCGGGCGAACAGCTCGGGGACGTTCTCTGCGGTGGTCTGGTTGACCGAGAACAGCCGGCCCGGCACGTAGACCATCTCGCGCAGGGTGCCGGCCAGCGGCATGTGCACGCGGTGGTAGTCCTTGGGCGACAGGTAGATGGTGGCGAACTCGCCGCCCATGAAGGGGGCGGCCAGGGCCGGGTCACCGCCCAGCAGCTCAAGGGCGCTGAAGCTGTGGCCCTTGGCCTGGAAGATGCGGCCATGCTCGATCGGGCCGAGCTGGCTGACCGCGCCGTCGGCCGGGCAGAGGATGGCGCCGGGGGTCTCGTCCAGCGGGCGGGCGCCGGGCTTGAGGGCACGGGTGAAGAAGGCGTTGAAGTGCTCGTAGGCAGTCAAGTCTTCGACCAGCGCTTCGGACATGTTGACCTGGTAGCGCTTGGCGAACCAGGCGGTGAAGGCATTCTTGAACCAGCGCGCGCGGCATTCGGCGACGCAGCCGGCCAGGCGCGACAGCAAGTGGTGCGGCAGCAGGTGCTGGCTGATGATGAACAAACGGGATTTCATTGTGCGTCCTTAAACTTCTACGGGCGTGTCGGGGTGGTTGCCCCATTCGCTCCACGAGCCGGCGTAAGCCTTGATGCGTGGGTAACCGAGGGCCTTGGCCACCAGGTAGGTGAAACCGGAGCGGCGGTGGGTCTGGCAGTGGGTGATCACTTCCTTGTCTGGGGTGATGCCCAGTTGTTCGAGCACTTGCGCGATGTCCTTGCGGATGCGCAGGTGGTCGTTCAGGTCCATGCCGGCGGTCCACTCGAAGTTGATCGCGCCGGGGATGTGCCCGCCCTTGGCGGCCAGGACTTTTTCGCCGCTGAACTCCTGCGGGCCGCGGGCGTCCCAGACCACCAGGTCGTCGGCGCCCAGGCGGCTTTGCAGGTATTCGCGGGTGGCGGTCGGCTCGCTGTGCAACTGCAGGCGCACCGGGGTGCTGGCAGGTGCCGGCGCCTCGGTGGACAGCTTGTCTGCCGGCCAGGCCTGGATGCCGCCGTTGAGGTAGTGGTAGTGCGGGTGGCCGATCACGTCGAGCAGCCAGATGAAGCGCCCGGCCCAGCCGCCCCCTTCATCGTCGTAGACCACATAGACGGCATCGTCGCGGTGGCCGAGCTCGCTGAACAGTTTCTCCAGGTCGCCCAGTGCCGGCAGCAGGCCGGGTGCTGGTGGTTGGCCCAGTTGGGTGCGCTTGCCCTCGACGAAGCGGGCCCCTGGGATGTGCCCGCTGACGTAGCGATTGGCACTGCTCAGGTCGACCAGGATCAGCTGTGGCGAAGCCAGGCGCGGTAGCAGGTCCTCGGCTTCGATCACCAGGGGCAAGCCGGAAAAGTCAGTCATCCACGGTCTCCAGGGTGGAAAGAGCAGCGATTGTAGCGCAAGGCTCAGGCATTGCGGTTGGCAAACACGGCCAGGGCGCGCTCGATGCATTGCGCGGTCTTGCCGAAGGCTTGCACGCTGACATCGGCCAACGGCTTGCCGCCCTGGTCGACCACCGCCAGCATCAGCACCTGCTCGCCGACGGCCAGCGAGCGCAGCAGCAGGTGCTCGCTGCGGAAGAACGCCCGCAGCGGGGCCGGCAGCAGTGCGGCGAACTGGGCGTGGTTTTCCGGCGTCAGGCGCAGTTGCCCGGCTTTGCTCATCAGCTTTTGCAGCAGTTTGTTCTGCCCGATCGCCAGCGCCATGGCGTCTGCTTCCTTGGGCAGACCGGCGGTCTGCTGCACGCGCAGGTAGTCGCTGGCCTTGTCCAGGCTCAGCAGCATGATGCGCTGCATGCCGCACGCCAGCAGCGCCTCGCGCGCTTGCGTGGCCAGGTGCACGGTGTTGGAGAACGGGCTTGGCTGGGCCAGCAGTTCCTGGCACAGCGTGCGCCAGTGCGCCAGCGTTTCGGCGCTGGGCGGCGGCGGGGTGAGCATGTCCGGGTGCGGGCGGCGCTGGTGCCAGGGCCAGATCAGCGCTTCGGCCGGGTGGAACAAGGCGTGGCGCGCATGGTGGCGGGCGCTGGCCGCGGCCTGTTGGTGGACCTGCTGCTGCACATCTTCCAGCGAAGTCTGCAGGTACAACGCGGTCAGCAACTGCCAGCGCAGCAGGTGCGGATTGTCCCAGCCGACCTGCGCCGCCAGCGCCAGGCCATTGGCGAGCAAGACGGTGTTGGGCGGCTGGTTGAACCAGCGGCGCAGGGCCGGCTCCTCGTCCAGGCGCTGCTGTTGTACCAGGGGCTCGGGTTCGCGGGCGATGGCCAGTACCTGGGCCAGTTGCTCGCGTTCGTCGATCAGCAGGCGATAGCCCTGGGTGACCCAGCCAGGCAGGCGCCAGTGCTCGGCCACGGCCTGGCACAGCGACATGATGCGCACGCCGAACAGTTCATGTTCGACCTGGGCGGCGTCCTCGCCTTTGTGGATAACTCGCAGCTCCCAGGCGTCCAGCAGCTTCGGGTAGGCCAGGGCCAGCGGCCACAGCGGCGAGAGGAACAGCAGGCTGCCCCAGTGGATGTCCTGCCACAGCCGCGCCAGGCGGCTGGCGAACAGGCCGTTGGCTTGTTGTGCGGCGTGCTGGCTGATCAGCAGGAACTGGCGCAGCACCGGCGGGATGTCGTCGCCGGGCAGGGTGGGCAGGCGTGCCAGCAGTTGACTGGTACGTTCAAGGCCCAGGCGATTCAGGGCAACTTCCAGGCTTTCGGCGGGGGCGGCCTGGCTGGGGCTGGCCGGATGGTTGGCCTCGCGCATCACGCATAGCACCAGGGCGGGGCTGTCCTGCAGCAGTTCGGCGATCTCGCGCAGCGAGCGACGGCTGTCGGCGATGGCCTTGACCACCTGGTCGTGGCTCTCTTTCGGCACCGGCAGGCGCACCCCGTCGAGCAGCTTTACCCAGGCCTCTAGCGTCGCGGGAACCTTACTTGGCACCTTGGTTTCAATTGGCATTTTGACATCAGTCCGAACTGGCTTTTCGCGATGAGTGGCTATAGTCTGGCGCAGTTGTGCCGATAAGTAGAAGAAGAGTTTTAAAGCTCCCGTCCCCGACCCTGACCACGACAGCAAGTGCTTTGAACCTATGGCTAAAATTATCGGCATCATCGTCGTATTCGCGAGCGTGCTCGGCGGCTACGTGCTTTCCCACGGCAAGATCGCGGCGCTGATTCAGCCGTTCGAAGTGCTGATCATCGGCGGCGCCGCGTTCGGTGCGTTCCTCCAGGCGAACCCTGGCTACATGACCATGCATGTGGTCAAGAAGTCGCTGAAGATGTTCGGCAGCCGCTTCACCCATACTTTCTACCTGGAAGTACTGGGCCTGGTATACGAGATCCTCAACAAGAGTCGCCGCGAAGGCATGATGGCCATCGAAGGTGACATCGAAGACGCCGCCGCCAGCCCGATCTTCGCCAAGTACCCCGCCGTACTGGGCGATGAACGCATGACCGCCTATATCTGCGACTACCTGCGCATCATGTCCACCGGCAACATGGCTCCCCACGAGCTCGAAGGCCTGTTCGACATGGAGCTGCTGAGCATGAAGGAAGAGCTGGAGCACCCGTCCCACGCGGTGAACGGCATCGCCGACGGCATGCCCGGCTTCGGTATCGTCGCGGCGGTACTGGGTATCGTGGTGACCATGGCGTCGCTGGGCGACGGCGACCAGGCGTCGATCGGCCTGCACGTAGGTGCGGCGCTGGTCGGTACCTTCTTCGGTATTCTCGCCGCCTATGGCTTCTTCGGCCCGCTGGCCAAGTGCCTGGAGCACGATGCCAAGGAAGAGCTCAACCTGTACGAGTCGATCAAGGCTTCGCTGGTCGCTTCCGCCTCGGGCATGCCGCCTTCGCTGGCTGTCGAGTTCGGGCGCAAGGTGCTGTACCCCAAGCACCGTCCAAGCTTCGCCGAGCTGGAACAAGCGGTCCGCGGTCGCTAAGCCATGGAAAACAATCAGCCCATCATCATCAAGCGCGTAAAGCGCTTCGGTGGAGGCCACCATGGCGGCGCCTGGAAGATCGCCTTCGCCGACTTCGCCACGGCGATGATGGCGTTCTTCCTCGTGCTGTGGCTGCTTTCCACCGCCACGCCCGAGCAGAAGATCGCCATTGCCGGCTACTTCAAGGACCCGATCGGCTTCTCCGAAAGCGGCACGCCGTACATCATCGACCTGGGTGGCTCGCCACAGCTGGCCCCCGAAAAGACCATCAACCCCGAGACCAAGTCCGAGCCGACGCCTGATACCAGCATCCAGCTGGACAAGGACAAGGTCGAGACCATGGCCGAGCAGGTCGAGCGCGAGCGCCTGGAGCTGCTGCTGCAGGAGCTGCAGAACAAGGTCGAGGAAAACCCGCAGCTGCAGAAGTTCAAGGACCAGATCCTGTTCGAGATCACCCAGGACGGCCTGCGCATCCAGATCATGGACGCCGAGAACCGGCCGATGTTCGACATTGGCAGCGCACGGTTGCAGCCGTACTTCGAAGACATCCTGCTGGCCATGGCCGACACCATCAAGGCGGTGCCGAACAAGATCAGCATCAGTGGCCACACCGATGCCAAGCCGTACTCCGGCACCGGCGACTACGGCAACTGGGAGCTGTCGGCCAACCGTGCCAACGCCGCGCGTCGTGCCCTGGTCGCGGGTGGTTACCCGGATGAGCAGGTGGCGCGAGTGGTGGGGTACGCGTCGTCGTCGCTGTTCGACCGCAAGAATCCGTTCAACCCGGTCAACCGCCGTATCGACATCATCGTCCTGACCAAGAAGGCCCAGCGCACCATCGAGGGTGAGCAGGGTGAGCAGGGTGCGCCTGAGGCCCAGCCGCAAGCGACGCCGCCTGCCCAGGGTGCGCCAGGCGCCGCCGCTCCGGCGCCGCAGGACCCGATGCAGCCTCGCGAGTTGCGGCAAAAGCTGAACATCTTCGAGGATGGTGTGTTGAAGATGGATGAGCAGAAGAACCAGTAAACCGGTCGCTGCCAGGCAAAACGCCCGTGATTGAGTACGCAGTCACGGGCGTTTTGCTTTGTGAAGGGCCTGTGGGAGCAACTGTCTTATGTTGTCAGTGCTGGCCTCATCGCTGGCAAGCCAGCTCCCACAGGTACGATGCTGCTTCAAGTTAGCGCGATCCATGTGGGAGCGGGTTTACCCGCGAACACCGGCGAAGCCGGTGCCATGCATCGCGTCGCCTGCTTCGCGGGTGAACCCGCTCCCACAGGGCTTGTGAATACACCGCTCTGCCGCAGCCTCAGTAGCTGTCTTGCGGCAGGCTGGCGATGATCGAGCGGTAGCTGTTCATCCGCTGCTGCGTCACGCTGCCCGCCTCCAGTGCCTTGAGCAATGCACAGCCCGGTTCGCGGTCGTGCTTGCAGTCGCGGAAGCGGCAATGGCCGATCAGCTCGCGGAACTCGATGAAGCCATCTTCCACATCATCACGGCTGACATGGCCCAGGCCGAACTCGCGGATACCCGGGGAGTCGATCAGGTCGCCGCCGTTGGGGAAGTGATAGAGCCGCGCGGTGGTGGTGGTGTGGGTGCCCTGGCCTGACCATTCGGACAGGTCGCCGACGCGGGTGCCGGCGTCAGGCAGCAGGCTGTTGACCAGCGACGACTTGCCCACCCCCGACTGGCCGACGAACACACTGATATGGCCATCCAGCGTCTGTTGCAGGCGCTGCATGCCATCGCCCTGGTGCGCCGACACTTCCAGCAATGGGTAGCCGAGCCCGCGATACACCTCGAGCATGGCGTTGAGCGTCGGGGCGTTCTCGTCGTTGATCAGGTCGGCCTTGTTGAGCAGCAGCAGCGGGCGGATACCGGCATGCTCGGCGGCCACCAGGTAGCGGTCGATCAGGTTGGGGTGCGGTTCCGGCGCGGGTGCGAAGACGATGACGATCAGGTCGACGTTGGCCGCCACCGGCTTGAGCTGGCCATGATTGTTCGGCCGGCACAGCTCGGTGCTGCGCGGCATCTGGGCGACGATCACGCCGATGCCCTGGTTGCCGGCGCGCCATACCACGCGATCGCCGGTGACCAGCGCCGGCAGGTTGGCCCGCAGGTGGCAGCGGAATACCTGGCCGGCGTCGTCGCCGTCCTGGGCCTCGACCTCGACCTGCACACCGAAGTGGGCGATCACCAGGCCCAACTGCTCCGGCCCCAGGTCGCCACCTTCGAGCTCTTGCAGTGCATGCTGCTCGCGTTTGGCGGCGCGGGCGGCGCGTTCACCCTGGATCTTTTCGATGCGCCAGTTCTGGCGGCGGTTGAGCTGGCGTTTGGCCATGAAGGTTCCGTATCGGCGGGGCAGTGAGAAAACCGCCGCAGTTTAGCATGGCCCGCCCACGCACCGCCTTGCTGGGCTAATATGACGGCCTATTCGAGGAGCACTTTCATGCAGAACCCACAGAACCTGATCTGGATCGACCTGGAAATGACCGGCCTGGACCCGGACAGCGACGTCATCATCGAGATGGCCACCATCGTCACCGACAGCGAGCTGAACACCCTAGCCGAAGGCCCGGTGATCGCCATTCATCACAGCGATGAAGTGCTGGCACGCATGGACGAGTGGAACACCCGCACCCACGGCGGCTCGGGCCTGACCCAGCGCGTGCGCGAGAGCAAGATCAGCATGGCCGAGGCCGAGGCGCAGACCATCGCTTTCCTGGAGCAGTGGGTGCCCAAGGGCAAGTCGCCGATCTGTGGCAACAGCATCTGCCAGGACCGCCGCTTCCTGTACCGGCACATGCGCGGGCTGGAAAACTACTTCCACTACCGCAACCTCGACGTCTCCACGCTCAAGGAATTGGCCGCGCGCTGGGCGCCGGACGTGCGTGACAGCTTCAAGAAGGGCAGCACCCACCTGGCCCTGGACGACATTCGCGAGTCGATCGCCGAGCTGCGTCACTACCGCGAGCATTTCATCAAGGTCTGAGCTTGCCGTGCGCCGACAATCGTCGGCGCGCCCTCTTTTGGTGCCTCGCGCGACTGGGTAGACTGCGCGCCTTTCCCGCACGGACCTGCACCATGTTGTTGATGCTCTACCTCATCGCCATCACCGCCGAAGCCATGACTGGCGCCCTGTCTGCCGGCCGTCGCGGCATGGATTGGTTCGGTGTGGTGCTGATTGCCTGCGTTACCGCCCTGGGTGGCGGTTCGGTGCGTGACGTGCTGCTCGGGCACTATCCGCTGACCTGGGTAAAACACCCGGAATACCTGGTGCTGACCAGTTTTGCCGCGCTGGTGACCATCTTCATCGCCCCCTTGATGCGCCACCTGCGCTCATTGTTCCTGGTGCTCGATGCCCTGGGGCTGGTGGCGTTCACCCTGATCGGCTGCATGACCGCGCTGGAGATGGGGCAGGGCTTCCTGGTCGCCTCGATCAGCGGGGTGATCACCGGGGTATTCGGCGGCATCCTGCGGGATATCTTCTGCAACGACATCCCGTTGGTGTTCCGGCGCGAGCTGTACGCCAGCGTGTCGTTCGCGGCGGCGTGGTTCTACCTGGGCTGCGTGTACTTCAAGGTGCCGGCGGAGCAGGCGATGCTGCTGACCCTGTTTGGCGGGTTCCTGGTGCGCTTGCTGGCGATCCGTTTCCACTGGGAAATGCCCAAGTTCCACTACAACGACCAGCAGTGAATCGTGCGCGGCTGCTGCGGGATGCAGGAGCTGTTCGGCTACTCGTGGGAGCGGGCTTGCCCCGCGATTGGATGCACCGGCTTCGCCGAGATCGCGGGGCAAGCCCGCTCCTACGTACCACCGCTTTCACGTTGTGCGACTGCGCACGCCGAAACGCTGACTGATCGCCTACAGGACGCCGTGCCGCCCCAGCGCCCATTCCACATGCTCGCGCACTAACGCCGACGGGTCATTGCGCCGCGCTTTCAGCGCTTCTACAACCGGGATCGTGGTAGGCGCGTTGCCCAGCCCCACCGCCAGGTTGCGGGAAAACCGCTCATACCCCGCACGCCGCAACGGCGAGCCCTCGGTGCTGCCGAGAAAGCGCTTTTCATCCCACAGGAACAGCTCGGCCAACTCGACGTTGTCCAGGCCGCGCCGCGGCATGAAGTCATCCTCGGTGGTGGTCTTGGCAAAGCGGTTCCATGGGCAGACCAGCTGGCAGTCGTCGCAGCCGAACACACGGTTGCCGATCAGTGGGCGCAGCTCCACGGGAATGGCGTGGCGCAGCTCGATGGTCAGGTAGGAAATGCAGCGCCGTGCATCGAGTTGGTAAGGGCCGACGAAGGCCTGGGTCGGGCAGATGTCCAGGCAGGCCTGGCAGCGGCCGCAGTGATCGCTGCCCTGCACGCCGTCAATCGGCAGCGGCAGGTCAACAAACAGCTCAGCGAGGAAGAAGTAGCTGCCGGCCTTGCGGTTGAGCAGCAAGGTGTTCTTGCCGATCCAGCCCAGGCCAGCCTCCTGCGCCAGGGCTTTCTCCAGCACTGGGGCGCTGTCGACGAAGGCACGGTAGCCGAACGGGCCGATGGCTTCCTGGATGCGGTCGGCGAAGTGCTGCACACGCTTGCGTACCAGCTTGTGGTAGTCGCGGCCCAGGGCGTAGCGCGCGATATAGGCTTTTTCCGGCTGGGCCAGGCGTTGTGCCATCTGCGTGTCGCCCGGCAGGTAGTCCATGCGCAGCGATATCACCCGCAGGGTGCCGGGGATCAGCTCGGCGGGGCGCGAACGCTTGGTGCCGTGCTCGCCCATGTATTCCATCTCGCCCTGGTAGCCGGCCGCGAGCCAGCGCTGCAGGTGCTGTTCGTGCTCGCCAAGGTCCACGCCGGCGATGCCGACGTGGGCAAAACCGAGTTCTTGGCCCCAATCCTTGATCGATTGGGCCAATGTGTTGATGTCTGGAAGCGTGGCAGGCATGGATGGGCAAGGCATTACGGGTGTAGGTGCGTATAATTCTGCCAGACATCGGAGCCTTTGACCCCATGCCTCAGACCAAACACCCCGGTAATACCCCGCAACCGCTCAATCGGCTGATCTTGGCCGGCCTGCCGCCGCGTGCCGCTGGCGCCCACAAGGCTGACTTCGGCCACGTGCTGGTGGTCGGTGGCGACCTGGGCACCGGCGGTGCGGTGATGCTCAGTGCGCAAGCCGCGCTGCGTTGTGGCGCCGGCCTGGTCAGTGTGGCCACGCGCCCCGAACATGTCGCTGCCGGGCTGGCCCGTCTGCCCGAGGCCATGTGGCTGGGCGTGAGCTCGGTCAATCAGTTGATGGGGCCGCTGGAGCGCGCCTCGGTGCTGGTGGTCGGGCCAGGGCTGGGGCAAGCGGCCTGGGGGCGCAGCCTGTTGTCGGCGGTGGCCAACGCGCACCTGCCGCAAGTCTGGGATGCCGATGCGCTCAACCTGCTGGCGCGCTCGCCGCTGGCGCTGCCCAGCGGCAGCGTGCTGACCCCGCACCCGGGGGAGGCGGCGCGCCTGCTGGGGATCTCCACCGAAGCGGTGCAGGCCGACCGGCCCGGTGCCGCGCGCAAGCTGGCGCGCAAATATGCCAGCGTCTGTGTGCTCAAGGGCGCCGGCACGCTGGTGGCTGACCCTGCCGGGCGGCTGGCGCTGTGCGATCACGGTCATCCGGCCATGGCCGGCGCGGGGTTGGGCGATGTGCTCACCGGGGTGCTGGCGGCGCTGCTGGCCCAAGGGCTGGACGCCTGGCAGGCAGCCTGCCTGGGGGTGTGGTTGCATGCCCGAGCCGGCGAGCGGCTGGGGGTTGAGGGAAGAGGCCTGGCAGCCAGCGATCTGGTTGCGGTCATTAGAGAATTGTTGGAGGAACATTCAGCGTGTCTGGCATAACCCTGTTTTTGGCCGATGAAGAGGCCACCGTCGACTTCGGCGCGAAGCTGGCTGAAGTGACCGGCGGTCATGGCGTGATCTTTCTCGAGGGCGACCTGGGCGCCGGCAAGACCACCCTGTCCCGCGGCCTGATCCGTGGCCTGGGCCACACCGGTCCGGTCAAGAGCCCGACCTTCACCGTGGTCGAACCCTACGAGATCGGCGACATTCGCGCTTTTCACTTCGACCTGTATCGCTTGGTCGATCCGGAAGAGCTTGAATTCATGGGGATTCGCGATTACTTCGAGGGCGATGCCCTGTGCCTGTTCGAATGGCCCGATAAAGGTGCGGGCGTTTTGCCAAAGCCCGACCTGACCATTACCATAAGCCCGCAAGCGGGCGGGCGCTCGCTGAACCTGTCGCCGCAGGGGGCACGCGGCGAAGCCTGGTGTGCCGATCTGGCCAAGAAAATCAAACAGTAAGTGGGGAAAGGTATGCGCATACGCGCACTGGTCGCTGTCGTTGGGCTGCTGCTGACAACGGTGACCGTTGACGCTCTGGCGGCTGTCACTCAAGTCAAGAGCGTGCGCCTGTGGCGTGCGCCGGACAACACGCGGCTGGTCTTCGACCTGTCCGGGCCTGTACAGCACAGCGTCTTCACCCTGACCGCGCCGGATCGCCTGGTCATCGATATCAACGGTGCCACCCTGGGTGGGCCGCTGAACGTGGCCACCTCGAACACGCCGATCAACAGCATGCGCTCGGCCCAGCGCACGCCCACCGACCTGCGCGTGGTGATCGACCTTAAAAAGGCCGTATCGCCCAAGAGCTTCACCCTGGCGCCGAATGCCCAGTATGGCAACCGCCTGGTGGTCGACCTGTACGACCAGGAAGCCGACGCCATCGCCGCCAGCAACCCGACACCGCCCCCGGCGGTGCAGCCGCCTGCGACCACACCGGCGGTGCCGGTGACCCCGGTGCAACCCGCGATCAAGCTGCCACCGGCACCTGCCGGCAAGCGCGACATCGTCGTGGCCATCGACGCCGGCCACGGTGGCGAAGACCCGGGCGCCTCGGGCTCGCGTGGGCAGCACGAAAAAGACATCGTGCTCGACATCGCCAAGGAACTGCAGCGTCAGATCAACAGCGAGAAAGGTTACCGCGCCGAGCTGACCCGTACCGGCGACTACTTCATCCCGTTGCGCAAACGCACCGAGATCGCCCGCAAGAAGGGCGCTGACCTGTTCGTCTCGATTCACGCCGATGCCGCGCCGTCTAAGGCCGCCTTCGGTGCCTCGGTATTCGCCCTGTCCGACCGCGGCGCTACCTCCGAGACCGCGCGCTGGCTGGCCGACACGGAAAACCGTTCCGACCTGATCGGCGGCGCCGGCAACGTCAGCCTCGACGACAAGGACCGCATGCTCGCCGGGGTACTGCTCGACCTGTCGATGACCGCCACCCTCAGCTCCAGCCTCAACGTTGGGCAAAAGGTGCTGGGCAACATGGGCCGGGTGACCCCGCTGCACAAGCAGCGCGTCGAGCAGGCCGGGTTCATGGTGCTGAAGTCGCCGGACATTCCATCGATCCTCGTTGAAACCGGGTTCATCTCCAATGCCAACGAGGCGGCCAAACTGGCCACGCGCGGCCACCAGCAAGCGCTGGCCCGTTCGATCCATACCGGCGTGCGCCAGTTCTTCCAGCAGAACCCGCCACCGGGCACCTACATCGCCTGGCTGCGTGACAGCGGCAAGATTGCCCAAGGGCCGCGCGATCACACCGTGCGCCCCGGCGAGACCCTGGCGATGATCGCCGTACGCTACCAGGTCAGCGTTGCCAGCCTGCGCAGCAGCAACAGCCTGAAGACCGATGAGCTGAAAGTCGGCCAGCACCTCGACATTCCGGGCACCACCCTGGCGTCGCAACAATGAATGGCGGTTCGCGCATCCAGCTGCTCAGCCCGCGGCTGGCCAACCAGATCGCCGCGGGCGAGGTCGTCGAGCGCCCGGCTTCGGTGGCCAAGGAGTTGCTGGAAAACAGCCTCGACTCCGGCGCCCGGCGCATCGAAGTCGAGGTCGAGCAGGGCGGCGTGAAGCTGCTGCGGGTACGTGACAACGGCAGCGGCATTGCCCCGGACGACCTGCCGCTGGCCCTGGCGCGCCACGCCACCAGCAAGATCCGTGAGCTGGAAGACCTCGAAGGCGTGCTCAGCCTGGGCTTTCGCGGTGAGGCCCTGGCCTCGATCAGCTCGGTGGCCCGCCTGACCCTGACATCGCGCACCGCCGACGCCGGCGAAGCCTGGCAGGTGGAGACCGAAGGCCGCGACATGCTCCCGCGCGTGCAGCCAGCCGCGCACCCGGTCGGCACCTCGGTGGAGGTGCGTGACCTGTTCTTCAATACCCCGGCCCGGCGCAAGTTCCTCAAGGCCGAGAAAACCGAATTCGATCACCTGCAGGAAGTCATCCGGCGCCTGGCGCTGGCGCGCTTCGACGTGGGCTTCCACCTGCGCCACAACGGCAAGACCATCTTCAGCCTGCACGAGGCTGCCGACGAGATGGCCCGGGCGCGGCGCGTGGGTACCATCTGTGGCCCGGGCTTCCTCGAGCAGGCCTTGCCGATCGACGTCGAGCGCAACGGCCTGCGTTTGTGGGGCTGGGTTGGTCTGCCGACGTTTTCGCGCAGCCAGGCAGACCTGCAGTACTTCTTCGTCAATGGCCGCGCGGTGCGCGACAAGCTGGTTGCCCACGCGGTGCGCCAGGCCTACCGCGACGTGCTGTTCAACGGCCGGCACCCGACCTTTGTGCTGTTCCTTGAGCTCGACCCGACCGGTGTCGACGTCAACGTGCACCCGACCAAGCACGAAGTGCGCTTCCGCGAAGGGCGGATGGTCCACGATTTCCTCTATGGCACCCTGCACCGGGCCCTGGCTGATGTGCGGCCCGAGGATCAGCTCGCGGCCCCCGCGGCAACCGCCGAACTGATTCGCCCGAGCGGCCAGCAGGCCGGGGAATTCGGCCCCCAGGGCGAAATGCGCCTGGCTTCGCCGGTACTGGAGCAGCCCCAGGGCGAGGCGCGTCAGTCGTTCTCCTCGGGCGGCGCGGGTGCGGGTTATCAGTACCAATACACCCCGCGGCCGGCTCAGCCGGTCGCTGCCGGTGAGGCCCAGGCGGTCTACCGCGAGTTCTATGCGCCGCTGGACAACGCCACGGCAGCGCCGGGAGCCTTGCCGGACAGCCAGGGCGATATCCCGCCACTGGGCTATGCCCTGGCCCAGCTCAAAGGCATCTACATCCTGGCCGAGAACGCCATCGGCCTGGTGCTGGTGGACATGCATGCCGCCCACGAGCGGATCATGTACGAGCGCCTCAAGGTGGCCATGGCCAGCGAAGGCCTGAGCGGCCAGCCGCTGCTGGTGCCAGAGTCGCTGGCGCTGAGCCAGCGCGAGGCCGACTGCGCCGAAGAGCACGCCCAGTGGTTCCAGCGCCTGGGCTTCGAGCTGCAGCGCCTGGGCCCGGAAACCCTGGCGATCCGGCAGATCCCGGCGCTGCTCAAGCAGGCCGAGGCCAACCGCCTGGTACAGGACGTGCTCGCCGACCTGATGGAGTACGGCAGCAGCGACCGCATCCAGGCGCACCTGAACGAATTGCTCGGGACCATGGCCTGCCATGGTGCGGTGCGCGCCAACCGGCGCTTGGCGATCCCGGAAATGAACGCCCTGCTGCGCGACATGGAGAACACCGAGCGCAGTGGCCAGTGCAACCACGGCCGGCCGACTTGGACCCAGATGGGCCTGGATGACCTGGACAAGCTGTTCCTGCGGGGGCGATGAGATGAGCATGAAACCCCCGGCGATATTCCTCATGGGCCCGACGGCAGCCGGCAAGACCGACCTGGCCATCGAGCTGACCAAGGTGCTGCCGTGCGAGCTGATCAGTGTCGATTCGGCGCTGGTCTATCGCGGCATGGATATCGGTACTGCCAAACCCTCGAAAGAGGTGCTGGCCGCCCATCCGCATCGGCTGATCGACATCCTCGACCCGGCCGAGAGCTATTCGGCAAAGCAGTTCTGCACCGATGCGCTCGAGGCCATGGCCGAGATCACCGCGCGCGGCAAGATCCCGCTGCTGGTCGGCGGCACCATGCTTTATTACAAGGCTTTGGTCGACGGCCTGGCCGACATGCCGCCGGCCGATGCAGGGGTGCGCGCCGAGCTTGAGGCCCAGGCCGGCGAGCTGGGCCTGGCCGAGTTGCATCGCCAGCTGGCCGAGGTGGACCCTGAGTCGGCGGCGCGTATCCATCCGAATGACCCGCAGCGGCTGATTCGCGCGCTTGAGGTGTACCGGGTGAGCGGCGAAAGCATGACCGCCCACCGCCAGCGACAATTCGCCGAAAGTCGCGGCGCAGACGCAGGCGTGAGCGGGCATTTGCCCTATACTGTCGCCAGCCTGGCCATAGCGCCTACAGATCGTCACATTTTGCATGAGCGAATTGCGTTACGATTTTCGCAGATGCTGGAACAGGGCTTCGTCGACGAGGTCCGATCGCTGCGAGCCAGAAGTGACTTGCACGCCGGGCTGCCGTCTATACGGGCAGTGGGGTATCGGCAGGTCTGGGATTACCTGGACGGCCAGCTAACTGAGAATGAGATGCGTGAACGCGGTATCATTGCCACGCGTCAGCTGGCCAAGCGCCAATTCACCTGGTTGCGCGGTTGGTCCGACGTGCACTGGCTGGATAGCCTGGCCTGCGACAATCTGTCCCGCACCTTGAAATACCTTGGGGCCGTCTCCATATTGAGCTGAGTCCCTGCTTATTGCCGTCTATTCTTGCGAAAGGCGGCAGCAATTACTGAATTTTCTTGTTTTTTACTATTGATCCTTACAGGAGTGCGGCATATGTCAAAAGGGCATTCGCTACAAGACCCTTACTTGAACACCTTGAGAAAAGAGAAGGTCCCGGTTTCGATCTATCTGGTCAACGGGATCAAGTTGCAGGGCCAGATTGAATCGTTCGACCAGTTCGTCGTGCTGCTGAAGAACACCGTCAGCCAGATGGTCTACAAGCACGCGATTTCGACTGTCGTACCTGCCCGTCCAGTTCGTCTGCCTAGCCCGACCGATGGCGAGCATGGCGACAGCGAGCAAGGCAACGCTTGAAAATAGTAGGAGCCTGCATTGTTCTTTGAGCGCCACGGTGGTGGTGAGCGAGCGCTGCTCGTTCACTTGGAAGGTCAGAACCCTGAGGCGCGCGAAGACCCGCAGGAGTTTCAGGAGCTGGCGCTGTCGGCCGGAGCCGAGATCGTTACACTGGCGACAGTGTCACGGCATCAGCCCACCGCCAAGTTTCTGATCGGTAGCGGCAAGGTCGAGGAATTGCGCGACCTGGTCAAAACCGAAGAAGTTGACCTGGTGATTTTCAATCACACCCTCACGCCCAGCCAGGAACGTAACCTCGAACGTGTTTTCGAGTGTCGCGTGCTGGACCGTACCGGGCTGATTCTCGATATCTTCGCCCAACGGGCGCGTACTCACGAAGGCAAGCTGCAGGTCGAACTGGCCCAGCTCGAGCACATGAGCACGCGGCTGGTACGCGGCTGGACTCACCTTGAGCGGCAAAAGGGCGGTATCGGCCTGCGCGGCCCGGGTGAAACCCAGCTGGAAACCGACCGCCGTCTGTTGCGGGTGCGCCTGCGCCAGATCAAGGGCCGCCTGGAGAAGGTGCGCAGCCAGCGCGAGCAGGCCCGTCGCGGGCGCAAGCGCGCCGATATCCCGTCCGTGTCGCTGGTGGGTTACACCAACGCCGGCAAGTCGACCCTGTTCAACGCCCTCACGCAGTCCGAGGTCTATGCCGCGGACCAGCTGTTCGCCACCCTCGACCCTACGCTGCGCCGGCTGGAACTGGCCGACCTTGGGCCCATCGTGCTGGCCGACACCGTGGGTTTCATCCGCCACCTGCCGCACAAGCTGGTCGAGGCATTTCGGGCTACGCTCGAAGAGTCGAGCAACTCCGACCTGCTGTTGCACGTGATCGACGCCCATGAGCCCGAGCGCATGGAGCAGATCGAGCAGGTCTTGGCGGTGCTGGGCGAGATTGGCGCTGAAGGCTTGCCGATCCTCGAGGTGTATAACAAACTCGACCTGCTCGAAGATGTCGAGCCGCAGATCCAGCGCGATGCCGACGGCAAGCCGCAACGGGTCTGGGTATCGGCACGTGATGGACGAGGCCTGGAGCTGGTTGGCCAGGCAGTTGCCGAATTGCTGGGGGATGATCTTTATGTCGGAACCCTGTGCCTGGAGCAGCGATTTGCCCGCTTGCGCGCGCAATTCTTCGCGTTGGGTGCCGTGCAAAGTGAAGAGCATGATGAAGAAGGGCGCAGCCTGCTGAGCGTGCGACTGCCCAGGGTCGAGTTGAATCGCCTGGTCAGCCGCGAAGGCATGGAGCCGCAAGTGTTTGTCGAGCAACACACTTTGCAATAAATGCTCGTCGAGGTCGCCGGGCAGCAGTGACAGGCATTCTGTAGCATTGGACGGCGCGCCGTGGGCGCGTCTTTGCTTTATCAGATGGAGAGCGCTATGGCTTGGAACGAGCCGGGTGGCAACTCGAACAATCAGGATCCCTGGGGCGGTCGTCGCGGTGGCGGTGGCGGCGGTGGCGACAAGAAAGGTCCACCGGATCTGGACGAGGCCTTCCGCAAGCTGCAGGACAGCCTGAACGGCATGTTCGGCAGTGGCAAGAAGCGCGGTGGCAACAGCGACCGCAATATCGGCAAAGGTGGCGGCCTGGGCCTGCTGGGCGTAGGCCTGGCGGTGCTGGCGGCAATCTGGCTGTACAACGCCGTGTACGTGGTGGACGAGCAGGAGCAGGCAGTCGTGCTGCGCTTCGGCAAGTACTACGAGACCGTCGGCCCCGGCTTGAATATCTATTTCCCGCCGATCGACCGCAAGTACATGGAAAACGTGACCCGTGAGCGGGCCTACACCAAGCAGGGCCAGATGCTCACCGAAGACGAGAACATCGTCGAAGTGCCGCTGACCGTGCAGTACCGCATCAGCAACCTGCAGGACTTCGTGCTCAACGTCGACCAGCCGGAAGTCAGCCTGCAGCATGCGACCGACAGCGCCCTGCGCCACGTGGTGGGTTCCACCTCGATGGACCAGGTGCTGACCGAAGGCCGTGAGCAGATGGCCGTGGACATCCGCGAGCGCCTGCAGCGTTTCCTCGACACCTACCGGACCGGTATCACCGTGACCCAGGTCAACGTGCAGAGCGCGGCCGCCCCGCGTGAAGTGCAAGAGGCCTTCGACGACGTGATCCGTGCCCGTGAAGACGAGCAGCGTGCCCGCAACCAGGCCGAATCCTACGCCAACGGCGTGGTGCCGGAAGCCCGTGGCCAGGCGCAGCGCATCATCGAGGACGCCAACGGCTACCGCGATGAAGTCATCGCCCGCGCCAAGGGTGAGGCCGATCGCTTCACCAAGCTGGTCGCCGAGTACCGCAAGGCGCCAGAGGTTACCCGTCAGCGCCTGTACCTCGAGACCATGCAGGAGGTGTACAGCAACTCCAGCAAAGTCCTGGTGGCAACCAAGGATGGGCAGAACAACCTGCTCTACCTGCCGCTGGACAAGATGGTCGAAAGCGGCCGCAACAGCGCTGCAGCTCCATCCGCCGGTGCATCGACCTCGTCGGCTAACGACGCAGCCGCGCGCGCCGCGCAGGACCTGCAACAGCAACAACCGCCGCTGCGTTCCAGGGAGAGCCGCTGATGAGCAATAAATCGCTGTTCGCCCTGATTGGCGCCGTGGTGCTGGCGATCGTCGCCTGGAACTGCTTCTACATCGTTTCGCAAACCGAACGCGCGGTATTGCTGCAGTTCGGTCGCGTGGTCAAGGCCGATGTCCAGCCTGGCCTGCATGTGAAGGTGCCGTACGTGAACCAGGTGCGCAAGTTCGACGCCCGCCTGATGACCCTCGACGCCCCGACCCAGCGTTTCCTGACGCTGGAGAAGAAAGCAGTGATGGTCGACGCCTACGCCAAGTGGCGCGTCAAGGACGCCGAGCGCTTCTACACCGCTACTTCGGGTATGAAGCAGATCGCCGACGAGCGCCTGTCGCGTCGTCTGGAAAGCGGCCTGCGTGACCAGTTCGGTAAACGCACCCTGCACGAAGTGGTATCGGGTGAGCGTGACGCACTGATGGCTGACATCACCGCCTCGCTGAACCGCATGGCCAGCAAGGAGTTGGGTATCGAAGTGGTCGACGTTCGCGTCAAGGCCATCGACCTGCCCAAGGAAGTCAACCGCAGCGTGTTCGACCGCATGAGCACCGAGCGTGAGCGTGAAGCCCGCGAGCACCGCGCCAAGGGTAACGAGCTGGCCGAAGGCATCCGTGCCGACGCCGATCGTCAGCGCCGCGTGCTGCTGGCCGAAGCGTATCGTGAAGCGGAAGAGACCCGCGGTGATGGCGACGCCCAGTCGGCTGCCATCTATGCCAAGGCCTACACCCAGGACGCCGATTTCTACGCGTTCTACCGTAGCCTGCAGGCCTACCGCGAGAGCTTCTCCAGCAAGAGCGACGTGCTGGTCCTGGACCCGAAGAACGAGTTCTTCCGTTTCCTGGACAAGAGCAAGCCCTGAGGTTGCTCTCATGATGGGCGCACCCCGCCCGGCAGCTAAAATGCCTGGCGGGGTGCATCCTGAATGAAAAGGGGTGTATGATGCGGCAGCCGGGAAATTCCCGGCTTTTTTGCGTCTGTAAGGTTGATTGGCCGATGAAACGGCCCCGGCGCAAGGTATTCAAGGGTGTTGGTAACGGTGGCTGCGCTGGGTTCGGTCCTGCCCGCTGCTGTCCGCCAGGGCCCGTTTCACTCAAGGCTAGCCCGCAGGGTGGCCGCCCGGACCAAAGGGGAAATGGCGTAATGGCAACGGTAGACCGCTGGCTTCTGCCAGATGGCATCGAGGAAGTACTGCCACCTGAGGCTGCGCGCATCGAGATCGCGCGTCGGCAGGTGTTGGACCTGTTCCAGAGCTGGGGTTACGAGCTGGTGGTCACCCCCCATATCGAATACCTGGAGTCGCTGCTGACCGGTGCCGGTGCGGACCTGGACGAGCGCACCTTCAAGGTTGTCGATCCGCAGTCCGGGCGCCTGATGGGCTTCCGCGCCGACTTCACCCCGCAGGTGGCGCGTATCGATGCACACACCCTGCGCCGCGAAGGCCCGAGCCGCCTGTGCTATGCCGGTAGCGTGCTGCACGCCCAGCCACGCGCGCTGTCCACCTCGCGCAGCCCGATCCAGTTGGGCGCTGAGCTGTACGGCGACGCCAGCCCTACCAGCGATGTCGAAATCATCAGCCTGATGCTCACCACGCTGCAGCTGACCGACGTGGCGGATGTGCACATGGACCTCGGCCATGTCGGCATCTACCGTGGCCTGGCCCGCGCCGCCAACCTGTCGGGTGACGTCGAGCAGCAGCTGTTCGATGCCCTGCAGCGCAAGGCTGTCGATGAAGTTCAGGCGCTGACCGCCAACCTGCCGCAGGACCTCGGCAACATGCTGCGCGCCCTGTGCGAGCTGTGCGGTGGTCGCGAAGTGCTGGCCGAAGCCCGTGTGCGCCTCGGCCGTGCCCCGGCCAGCGTGCTGGCAGCGCTGGACGACCTGCTGGCGATCGCTGATCGCCTGGCCTCGCGCTACCCGGACCTGCCGCTGTACTTCGACCTCGGCGAGCTGCGCGGCTACCACTACCACACCGGCGTGGTGTTCGCCGTGTTCGTGCCTGGCGAGGGTCAGTCGATCGCCCAGGGCGGGCGTTACGACGACATCGGCGCCGACTTCGGCCGGGCACGCCCGGCCACCGGTTTCTCCACGGATTTGAAGACCCTGGTCACACTGGGGCGAGCGGAGGTCGTACTCCCGGCTGGCGGCATCTGGATGCCCGACAGCGGTGATGCGGCCCTCTGGCAGCAAGTCTGCCAGTTGCGCAACGAGGGCCAGCGTGTGGTCCAGGCTCTGCCTGGCCAGCCGCTGAGTGCTGCCCTTGAGGCGGATTGTGATCGGCAATTGATTCAGCAAGACGGGCGCTGGCAGGTTCTGCCGCTGACCCATTGAGATTCTTCGCCGGCGATGGGCCGGCAACCAAGTTTGCGTGAATGAGGACAAGTGTTATGGGTAAGAATGTCGTCGTCCTGGGCACCCAGTGGGGTGATGAGGGCAAAGGCAAGATCGTCGATCTGCTGACCGAACATGCTGCCGCCGTCGTGCGCTACCAAGGTGGCCACAACGCGGGTCACACCCTGGTGATCAACGGTGAGAAGACCGTTCTGCACCTGATTCCGTCGGGCATCCTGCGTGAAGGCGTACAGTGCCTGATCGGCAACGGCGTGGTCGTGGCCCCGGATGCGCTGATGCGCGAAATCACCAAGCTGGAAGAGAAGGGCGTACCGGTGCGCGAGCGTCTGCGCATCAGCCCGGCTGCCCCGCTGATCCTGTCGTACCACGTGGCCCTCGATCAGGCCCGTGAGAAAGCCCGTGGCGAAGCCAAGATCGGCACCACCGGTCGTGGCATCGGCCCAGCCTACGAAGACAAGGTCGCGCGCCGCGGCCTGCGTGTGGGCGACCTGTTCCACCGCGAGCGTTTCGCCGCCAAGCTCGGTGAGCTGCTGGACTACCACAACTTCCAGCTGGTGAATTACTACAAAGAGCCGGCCATCGACTTCCAGCAGACCCTGGACGAGTGCATGGCCTACGCCGAGCAGCTCAAGCCGATGATGCTCGACGTTACCGCCGAGCTGCACAACCTGCGCCGCGCCGGCAAGGACATCATGTTCGAAGGCGCCCAGGGCTCGCTGCTGGACATCGACCACGGTACCTACCCGTACGTCACCAGCTCCAACACCACCGCTGGCGGCATCTCCACCGGTTCCGGCGTTGGCCCGATGTACCTGGACTACATCCTCGGCATCACCAAGGCCTACACCACCCGTGTCGGTTCCGGTCCGTTCCCGACCGAACTGTTCGACGAGACCGGCGCCACCCTGGCCAAGCGTGGTCACGAGTTCGGTTCCACCACCGGCCGCGCCCGTCGTTGCGGCTGGTTCGATGCGGTAATCCTGCGTCGCGCCATCGACGTCAACAGCATCTCGGGCATCTGCCTGACCAAGCTGGACGTACTGGACGGCCTGGAAACCATCAACATCTGCGTGGGCTACAAGAACGAGAACGGTGCTGTCATCGACGCACCTTCCGATGCCGACAGCTACATCGGCCTGGAGCCGGTGTACGAAGAGATGCCAGGCTGGAGCGAGTCGACCCTGGGCGTTAAAACCCTGGAAGAGCTGCCACAGGCCGCGCGCGATTACATCAAGCGCATCGAGGAGCTGGTCGGCGCGCCGATCGACATCATCTCGACTGGCCCGGACCGCAACGAGACCATCGTGCTGCGTCATCCGTTTGCCTGATTAGCCTTTCCGGCTGATCGAGCGCCGCGCTCCCGCAAGGGGGTGCGGCGTTTTCATTTGTATCGTCAAGTTGGGCGTTGCCCCATCGCCGGCAAGCCGGCTCCCACAGGCTCTGGCATGCGCTGTGTGTGGGAGCTGGCTTGCCAGCGATAGCGCCAATACAAGCAACATTGCAGAAACGCCTCACTACGCTCTTCAAATTGGCGTTTATACCTCCTGCCTCAGGCACAACCCTTGCTGTAAGAAGTTTCCGTAGATGCCATCAAAGTAATGGCGCCAGAAACACGAGGGTTACAACGTGTCTGCCATCCTTTCATTGTTACGAAGCCGCCTGTTGCGGCCTGTGTTTGTTGCGCTTGGTATCGCTCTTCTGGTGCAGGTGCTGGTCGCCGTTGCACTGACGCGGAGCACGGTCACCGCCCTGGAGGCCGATTTGGGGGAGCGCCTGGGGCATGACAGCCAGAAACTGGCCGCAGAACTGGAACAGGCCGGCCAGGATGTACGCGCCGGGCTCGACAGCCTTTCTGCCAGTACCCGTCAGCGCCTGAGTGCCGGCCTTTCCGAGCGGCTGCAGGGCGAGCAGCAGCAACTGCGCGCCACCCTGGAAAAGAACCTCAAGGACTCGGCCAACGACATGGCCGAACTCTTGGCGTCGGTTGCGCCGCGCGCCATCTGGGATAACGACGTGCCAATGTTGTCGGACTTCGCCCGCCGCGCCCAGCGCAATCCCAACGTGCTGTTTGTGATCTATGACGACGCCCAGGGCCAGCACCTGACCCGCTACCTCAACCGGCAGAACCCGATCAACCAGGCACTGATGGACAAGGGCCAGGGCGAGCGGGCGCTGGACAAGGTGTTGGATGCGGCGCGCAAGGACCCGTCGGTGTACTTCGTTGAAGCGTCCATCAGCCCCAATGGCGCCGAGATCGGCAAGGTGCTGATGGGTGTTTCCACGGCGGGCGTCGATCAGGAACTCAAGGCGCTCGACCAGCGTTTTGCCGCGTTGATCGGCAGTGGTGAGCAGTTGGTTGGCGACAGCCTGGTGGCCGCCGCCGCCGACAGTGGCAAGGCCCTGCGCGCCCGCCTGGAAACCGCCCAGAACAGCGCCACGGCGATGCAGGCCAATACCGCGCAGACCGTGCGTGACGCCGCAGGCGAGTTGCGCTGGCGTATCGGGCTGGGCCTGGTGCTGGTCGGGCTGGGGGTATTGCTGGTGGTCGCCGTGGTGCTTGGGCGCCGGGTACTCAGCAAGCTGCGCCTGCTGATTGCCGCGCTCAACGACCTGGCTGCGGGTGAGGGTGACCTCACCAAGCGTGTGACCCTCGACAGCCGCGACGAGATCGGCGACATGGCTTCGGCGGTCAACCGCTTCGTCGACAAACTGCAGCCCATCGTGCGTGAGGCCGGTGAGGTGGCCCAGCGCACCGGGGTGGAGATCGGCAGCATGACCCAGCGCAATGCCGGGGCCGACGCTGCGGCGGCGCTGCAGCGCGATGAAGTGGCCGCCAGCCTGCGCGACCTGTCGAGCATGGCCGACGAGGCCCAGGCCGAAAGCCATGCCATGCAGGCCGCATTACAGCAGGTGGTGGATATCCGCCAGGCCACCGATGAGAACAGCCGTGCGTCCACGCAGCTGGCACGGCTGATCGAGAACCTGGCCGGTGAAGTAGAAACCGGTTCCCAGGTGATCGAGCGGCTGGCCAAGCAAAGCGAGCAGATCGAAGTGGTGCTGACGGTTATCCACGGCATTGCCGAGCAGACCAACCTGCTGGCGCTCAATGCCGCCATCGAGGCGGCGCGGGCGGGCGAGACCGGGCGTGGCTTCGCCGTGGTGGCTGACGAGGTGCGGGCGCTGGCGAGCAAGACGCAGAGTTCGACCGGTGATATCCAGTCGCACATCACCGCCCTGCAGCAGGGTGCGAAGGAGGCGGTCGCCACCATCAGCCAGGCCGGGCGCCAGGCCAGCGAAGGCCTGCTGGTGCTGCGTGACAACGAACGGCGTCAGCAGTCGGTGCAGGCGGCGGTGGAGCAGGTGCATGCGGCGATCGGCCTGGCTACCCGTGCGGCAGAGCAGCAGGCCAATGGCGCGCAGGCGGTGCGTGGGCGGGTGGAGAACATCCATGCCCAGGCCGAGCGCTCAGCCGAGGTGGTGATGCAGACCACGGCCAGCAGCAAGGTGCTGGATGACCTGGCGGCGCAGTTACGGGCGAGCCTGGGGCAGTTCCGGGCCTGAAAAACATCGCGGGGCAAGCCCGCTCCCACGCGACCTACAAACGGCGGCGTGGGAGCGGGCTTGCCCCGCGATAGGGCCTTACGCCTTGTTCAGATACATCCGCGTGGTCAGTAGATACACCGGCAACCCCGACACCACGATCAACAGCGCCGCATAAGGCGCCGCCGCCGCAAACTCGACGTTGGCGGTATGCGCCCACACCTCGGTTGCCAGCGTGGTCATCCCGGTCGGGCTGAGCAGCAAGGTGGCGGTCAGCTCCTTCATGGCATCCAGGAACACCAGCGCAAACGCCGCCGCCATGGCCGGGAAGATGATCGGCAGGGTCACCCGGCAGAACGCCGCGAAGCTGCTCGCACCCAGCGTGCGCGCCGCCTCTTCCAGCGTCGGTGAAGCCTTGTTCAGTGCCGTGCGCACCGGCGACTGGGCCAGCGGCAGGAACAGCAGGGCATAGGCCAGGATCAGCAGGGCAGTGGTCTGGTACAGCGCCGGCACGTAGTGCAGGGCGAAGAACACCAGGGTCAGCGCGATCACCAGGCCCGGCAGGGCGTGCAGCAGGTACGGCAGGCGTTCGGCCCAGATCGCCAGGCGACCCTTGTAGCGCACCACCAGGAAGCTGATCGGCAATGCCAGCAGCACGCAGAAACCTGCACCGCCCAGCGACACCGACAGCGAGGTGGCCAGTGCCTTGCCGATGGCCGCCACCGGGAAAGCCGCCGACGAGCCGACACTCAGCCAGTAGCCGAGCATGGCCAGTGGAATACCGCTGCCCAGCACCGCAAGCGCCAGGCACAGCAGTTGCCCCAGTGGCATCCAGCCACGCAAGTTGACCGGCTGGGCGCGACGCGCCACGCCCTGGCCGATCCGCACATGGCGGGCCTTGCCGCGTACCCGCAGCTCCAGCCAGAGCATCACCAGGCACAGCGCCAGCAGCACTGCCGAAAGCATGGCAGCGTTGGCGTTGCTGAATTCCAGTTCGAACTGCTGGTAGATCGCCGTGGTGAAGGTCTGCAGGCCAAGAATCGACAGGGCGCCGAACTCCACCAGCATGTGCAGGGCGATCAGCAAGGCGCCGCCCAGCATCGACGGCCAGAGCAGTGGCAGGGTGATCTTGCGAAACACCCCCCAGCGGCTGCAACCCAGGGTGCGTGCCGATTCTTCCAGCGCGGTGTCGAGGTTGCGCAGGGTGGCGGCCACCGGCAGGAACACCAGCGGGTATTTGGACAGCGCCATTACCAGGATCGCCCCGCCCAGCCCTTCGAAGTCCGAACTCAGCGACACCCAGGTGAAGCTGCTGACGAACGACGGCACGGCGAACGGCAGGCACAGCACCACGCCCCACAGGCGCCGGCCCGGCAGGTCGCTGCGCTCCAGCAGCCAGGCCAGGGCCACGCCCACCACCAGGCACAGCGCGGTGACGCCGGCCATCAGCAGCAGGGTGTTGCGCAGCAGGCCCCAGACGAACGGGCGCCAGAGCAGGCGCAGGGCCTCGTGAGCGCCGGCTTCCCAGGCCTTGAGCCCGACATACAGCAGTGGCAGCAGGCTCATCGCCACCAGGAACAGCACCGGCAGCAGCACCCAGACAGACGGGCGCTTGCGCTTGGGGACGAAGCGGGAGACGGCGGGCGAGGGCAGGGCGGCGGTCATCAGAGCAGGCCAACCTCACGTTCGAGCTCGATGGCTTCCTCGGCATTGCCCAGGTCGGCCGGCGAGATCTTCGGCGGGCGCAGCTCCTCGAACGGCTTCAGGCCGCGGTCCGAGACCATGCCCTTGTGCAGCGGGTATTCGGCGGTGGTCTGGGTGATCACGCGCTGGCCTTCTTCGCTGGCCATCCAGTTGAGCAGGGCCTGGGCTTCTTTCGGGTGCTTGCTGGCTTTCACCGCAGCGGCGCCGGAGATGGTCACCAGGTTGCCGGCATCGCCATCGGCCAGGTAGTACAGCTTGGAATCGAGCTTGCCGCGCTCGCGCTCCAGGGCGTACCAGTAGTAGTTGTTCACCAGCACGGCGGCGACTTCGCCTTTTTCCACGGCCTTCAGGGCAACCATGTTGTTGGTGTAGGTCTTGCCGAAGGCTTTCAAGCCGGTCAGCCATTCCTCGGTGGCTTCGCGCCCGTGCATCTTGAGGATGGCCACGGCCTGTTCCTGGAATGCGCCGCTGGTGGGCACGTAACCGACTCGGCCTTCCCACTCGGGGTCGGCGAAGTCCATCACTGTGGTGGGCAGGTCTTTCTCGTCGACCTTTTTCGGGTTGTACACCACCACGCGGGTGCGGGCAGTGACCCCCATCCAGGTGCCATTGGCGCCCACGTATTCCTTGGGCAGCATGTTCAGGGTGGCGTCGTCGATCTTCGCCAGCAGGCCCAGTTCGCCCAGGTTGTTCAGCGGTGGCGACTCTTCGGTATAGATGATGTCGGCGGGCGAACGGTCGCCTTCCTCGATGATCTGGCTGGCCAGCTGGTTGCTGCTGCCTTTGCGGATATTGATGTGGATGCCGGTCTTGGCCTCGTAGGCCTTGGCAATGGCTTCGCCGATTTCCTTGTGCTGACCGTTGTACATGGTCAGGCTGGCCGGGGCGTCTGCCAGGGCGGCCGGAGCGCCGATCACCAGGCTCAGCACTGCAGCGGCCAGGGTGCGCATCAGCGGTTGCGGGCGGATCGTCATGCGGGTACTTCCTCGCTTACGGCTACATATTTGGAAACAATGGTAAACGAAATCGTTTCTCAAATGGGCGTATGACGGGAAATTCATGGGGGTTCGCCGTGATCCCTGCTGTGTCTGTGAGATCGAGCGCTAGAGAACCTTCGGCGGGAGAGGGGGTAACCAAAAATCGCAGGCAAGAAAAAACCCACTAGCAAGCTAGTGGGTTTTTATATGGTGCCCAGGAGAAGACTCGAACTTCCACGACCGTTAAGTCACTGATACCTGAAACCAGCGCGTCTACCAATTCCGCCACCTGGGCAAAGCTTTGAATCATCTGGTGATGCGACTATCGATCGCTTTCACACAGTAGTAATAGATCCTTGGTCATCTATTACTTGAAAATCTTGGTGCCCAGGAGAAGACTCGAACTTCCACGACCGTTAAGTCACTGATACCTGAAACCAGCGCGTCTACCAATTCCGCCACCTGGGCACACATTCGAGATTACAAGATGCTTTACAGCTCCGTTCATCTCTACTACAACTTCGGGGTTGTCCGTCGTTGTGGTGCGCACTATACGGGCGGTCCTGGAGGCTGTAAAGCCCCCAAGCGAAAAAAATTTCAAAAAATTCAACTTGTTGATTCCGCAGGTCTATTACTGCCTGGCGGACGCTGTGCTGGGGCTGTCCAAGGCTGACATTTCCGGTTTCAATAGGCCTATGCCAGAATTCATATCTATATACCCCAAGGTGAACCCCTTCTGATGGCCGATTGGCAATCCCTCGATCCCGAGGCCGCTCGCGAAGCGGAAAAATACGACAATCCTATTCCCAGCCGTGAGCTGATCCTGCAGCGCCTCGCCGACCGTGGCGAACCGGCTGCCCGCGAAGAACTGGCGGCAGAGTTCGGTCTGTATGAAGAAGACCAGATCGAAGCACTGCGTCGCCGCCTGCGCGCCATGGAGCGTGATGGCCAGCTTATCTATACCCGGCGCGGCACCTATGCCCCGGTAGACAAGCTCGACCTGATCTGCGGCCGTGTCTCCGGCCACCGCGACGGCTTCGGTTTCCTGATCCCCGACGACGGCAGCGAGGACCTGTTCCTTAGCCCCTCGCAGATGCGCCTGGTATTCGACGGTGACCGCGGCCTTGCCCGGGTCTCCGGTGTCGACCGCCGTGGCCGCCGCGAGGGCGTGCTGGTTGAAGTCATCTCCCGTGCCCACGAGAGCGTGGTCGGCCGCTACTTCGAAGAAGGTGGCATCGGCTATGTGACCCCGGACAACCCGAAGATCCAGCAGGAAGTGCTGGTCACCGCCGGGCGCAACGGCGGCGCGAAGATCGGCCAGTTCGTTTCGATCAAGATCACCCATTGGCCCACCCCGCGCTTCCAGCCGCAAGGTGACGTTGTCGAAGTGATCGGCAACTACATGGCCCCGGGCATGGAGATCGATATCGCCCTGCGCAGCTACGACATTCCCCATGTCTGGCCGCAGGACGTGATCAAGGAAGCGCGCAAGTTCCGCTCCGAAGTCGAAGAAAAAGACAAAGAGAAGCGCATCGACCTGCGTCACCTGCCGTTCGTCACCATCGACGGTGAAGACGCCCGTGACTTCGACGATGCCGTTTACTGCGAGCCGCTGGGCAAGCTGCGCCTGTTCTCGGGCGGCTGGCGCCTCTACGTGGCGATCGCCGACGTTTCCAGCTACGTGCGCCTGGGTTCTGCCCTGGATACCGAAGCACAGCAGCGCGGTAACTCGGTGTACTTCCCGGAGCGCGTCATCCCGATGCTGCCCGAGGAGCTGTCCAACGGCCTGTGCTCGTTGAACCCGCACGTCGATCGCCTGGCCATGGTCTGTGAAATGACCATCAACAAGGCCGGCCAGATGGTCGACTACCAGTTCTACGAGGGGGTCATCCACTCCCATGCGCGCCTGACCTACAACAAGGTCAGCAGCATGCTCGAGCATTCCCGTACCCGCGAAGGCAAGGCCCTGCGCGAGGAGTACAGTGCGGTCCTGCCAGACCTCAAGAGCCTGTACGCGCTGTACAAGGTGCTGCTGGCGGCCCGTCACACCCGTGGCGCGATCGATTTCGAGACCCAGGAAACCCGGATCATCTTCGGCGAAGACCGCAAGATCGACGAAATTCGCCCGACCGTGCGCAACGACGCCCACAAGTTGATCGAGGAATGCATGCTGGCGGCCAACGTCGCCACCGCCGCGTTCCTGCAGAAGCACAACGTGCCGTCGCTGTACCGCGTGCACGATGGCCCGCCGCCGGAGCGCCTAGAAAAACTGCGCGCCTTCCTCGGCGAGCTGGGGCTGAGCCTGCACAAGGGCAAGGATCCGTCGCCGAAGGACTACCAGGCCCTGCTGGCGAGCATCGCCGGGCGCCCGGACTTCCACCTGATCCAGACCGTCATGCTGCGCTCCCTGAGCCAGGCGGTGTACAGCGTCGAGAACAATGGCCACTTCGGCCTGAACTACGAAGCCTACACCCACTTCACCTCGCCGATCCGTCGTTACCCGGACCTGCTGGTACACCGGGCGATCCGCAGCGTGATCCGCTCCAAGGTCGATACCCCGCACGTCAAGCGTGCCGGTGCCATGAGCATCCCCAAGGCGCGTATCTACCCGTACGACGAGAACGCCCTGGAGCAGATGGGCGAGCAGTGCTCGATGACCGAGCGCCGCGCCGACGAGGCCACCCGTGACGTGGTCAACTGGCTCAAGTGCGAGTACATGCGTGACCGTGTCGGGGAAATTTTCCCAGGCGTGATCACGGCTGTGACCGGCTTTGGCCTGTTCATCGAGCTGACCGACATCTATGTCGAAGGCCTGGTGCATGTCAGTGCCTTGCCGGGTGACTACTACCACTTCGATCCGGTTCATCATCGCCTGTCGGGCGAGCGTACCGGGCGCAGCTTCCGCCTTGGCGACACGGTAGAGGTCAAGGTCATGCGCGTCGACCTCGAGCAGCGCAAGATCGACTTCGAGATGTCCGAGCAGACCGTCACCGCGCCAGTTGGCCGCAAGCCGCGCGCCGGTGCCGCCGAGCCTGCCGCCCAGCCGGCGCCTGCCGGCGAAGCGAAAATCTCGCCCAAGCCGCGCAGCCGCAAGGGCGAGACCGCCGATGCCTACTTCCCGAAAGACGCCGTCCAGCGTAACGCCGAAGTGCGCAAGAGCCGCGAGATGAAGAAAGCGCTGATGAGCGATGCGCGCACCGGGCATACCGCCAGCAAGTCGGAAAAAGGCAGCAAGTCGGCTACCGGTAAACCGACCAAGCATCGCAAGGGCCCGTCGAAGTCCGGCGCGCCACGTAAAGGCAAGAACAAGTCATGAGTCAGCTGGAAAAGATCTACGGCGTGCATGCCGTCCAGGCGCTGCTGCAGCACCATCCTAAGCGGGTCAAGCAGATCTGGCTGTCGGAAGGCCGTAGCGAACCGCGTCTGCAGACCTTGCTGGCCTTGGCCGCGGAAAACCGCGTCCAGGTCGGTCAGGCCGAGCGCCGCGAGCTCGATGCCTGGGTCGAGGGCGTACACCAGGGCGTAGTGGCTGAGGTGAGCCCGAGCCAGGTGTGGGGTGAGTTGATGCTCGAAGAGTTGCTCGAGCGCACTGAAACCCCGCCGCTGATCCTGGTCCTCGATGGCGTCACCGACCCGCACAACCTCGGCGCCTGCCTGCGTACCGCCGATGCTGCGGGCGCTACTGCGGTAGTGATCCCCAAGGACAAGTCGGCCAGCCTGACTGCCGTGGTGCGCAAGGTGGCCTGTGGTGCCGCCGAAGTGATCCCGCTGGTGGCCGTGACCAACCTTGCCCGCACCCTGGAAAAGCTCCAGCAGCGCGGGTTGTGGGTGGTCGGTACCGCCGGCGAGGCCGAACAGGAGATCTACCAGCAGGACCTGACCGGCCCGCTGGTGATGATCATGGGGGCCGAAGGCAAGGGCATGCGTCGCCTGACCCGCGAGCACTGCGATTTCCTGGTCAAGCTGCCGATGGCCGGCAGCGTCAGCAGCCTGAACGTCTCGGTCGCGACCGGGGTGTGCCTGTTCGAGGCCGTACGTCAGCGCCAGGCCAAGCGCTGAGCGAAATCCTGCGTCGGCCTCTTCGCCGGTAAATCGCAGCGGCGAACCGCCGCTTCCTCAGGTACTGCGGCGCCCTCAAGGGCAACAGTAATCCTGTGGGAGCGGGTTTGCCCGCGAAAGGGCCGGGTGCTTGCGAATATGTTTCCGGCTGTTCAAATATTCGCCAATCACCTTGCTTGTCCCCCCAGCCTTCTCTACAATTGCGCCCCTTGCCAGCTGGCCGGTGCGCATGCGCCTACACGCCGGGGCAAGACTTACAGTGTCATTCACTCCTTGTCTGACCAGATTCGCTGGCAGACTACTAACCCGTAAGGAGCATTCATGCGTCATTACGAAATCATCTTCCTGGTCCACCCGGATCAGAGCGAGCAAGTCGGCGGCATGGTTGAGCGTTACACCAAGCTGATCGAAGAAGATGGTGGCAAGATCCACCGCCTGGAAGACTGGGGCCGTCGTCAACTGGCCTACGCAATCAACAATGTTCACAAGGCTCACTACGTGATGCTGAACGTTGAGTGCACCGGCAAGGCCCTGGCCGAGCTGGAAGACAACTTCCGCTACAACGATGCCGTGATCCGTAACCTGGTCATCCGTCGTGACGAAGCCGTTACCGGCCCGTCCGAGATGCTCAAGGCAGAAGAGAACCGCAGCGAGCGCCGTGAGCGTCGCGAACGTCCTGACAGTGCTGATGGCGTCGATGGCGACGACAGCAATGACAGCGACAACAGCGATAACGCTGACGAGTAATCCACGGACCTTTTGAGGAGCCAATCACATGGCACGTTTCTTCCGTCGTCGTAAATTCTGCCGCTTCACTGCTGAAGACGTGAAAGAGATCGACTTCAAAGATCTCAACACCCTGAAAGCTTACGTATCCGAAACCGGCAAGATCGTTCCAAGCCGCATCACCGGTACCAAAGCTCGTTATCAGCGTCAGCTGGCTACCGCTATCAAGCGCGCCCGCTTCCTGGCCCTGCTGCCCTACACCGACAGCCACGGCCGCTGAGACCGGGTCGTCGACTTAAGTAGCAAGGGATAAGCATGCGAGCGTTAGCAAGTTTCATCATGCGCGGTCGTGTGCAGGCCACCTTCGTGGTGGTCATCAGTGCGGTACTGCCGCTGCTGTTCTGGTTGAGTGCCGCCGCCGGGAGCCTGGTGTTCCTGCGGCGTGGTTTCAAGGATGCTTCATCGGTCATCGCCTGGGGCCTGTTGCCGGCGGTGGTCATGTGGTACTTCGGCGAACCCAGCACCTTGCTGGTGTTTTTGGGAACGCTGGGCCTGGCTGCGCTGTTGCGTGCCGGGCACTCCTGGAGCCGGGTGCTGCTGTCCAGTGTCGTATTAGGCTTGCTGTACAGCCTGATCCTGGATGCGGTGCTGCGCGAAACCTTCGAAGTGTTGGCCAAGGCGCTTGAAAAAGCCCTGCCGCAGTTCGAAGGCAAACCCGTACTACCTGGTGAGCTGATCGGCCCTTTGCTGGTCGCTTCCAGTGCGGTAATGCTGCAGCTGTTCAGCCTGCTGGCTTTGATGCTGGCGCGCTACTGGCAGGCAGCCTTGTACAACCCCGGTGGTTTCGGCCGCGAGTTTCGCGAACTGAGGCTACCGCTGGTGCCCATGCTGGCACTGGTGTCGCTGATGGCGCTGGGTCCGTTTATCGGGTCTCAGTTCATCGTGCTGGCATCGGCCTCCAGCCTGGTACTGCTTCTGGCTGGCATCGCCCTGATTCATGGGTTGGTGGCGCAGGGGCGACTGGCCGGGTTCTGGCTGGTGGGGATGTACGTGACGTTGCCGCTGCTCATGCAGCTGATGTATCCGTTGCTCGTGGTTTTGGCCATTGTCGACAGCCTGATTGATTTTCGCGGTCGCAAGTCCCCTTCGCAGGGTGACGATTCCGCGAACGGTGAAGGTTAAAAGTTAAGAGGTTTTACCAAATGGAACTGATCCTGCTGGAAAAAGTCGCCAACCTGGGCAACCTGGGCGACAAAGTAAACGTTAAGGCCGGTTACGGCCGTAACTTCCTGCTGCCGTTCGGCAAGGCCACCGTTGCCAACGCCGCCAACCTGGCCGCGTTCGAAGAGCGCCGCGCTGAGCTGGAAAAAGCCGCAGCAGACAAGAAAGCATCGGCTGAAAGCCGTGCTGCCCAACTGGCCGAGCTGGAAGTGACCATCACTGCCACCGCTGGCGACGAAGGCAAGCTGTTCGGTTCGATCGGCACCCACGACATCGCTGACGCCCTGACCGCCTCCGGCGTTGAAGTGGCCAAAGCTGAAGTTCGTCTGCCGAACGGCACCATCCGTCAGGTTGGCGAATACGACGTAGCCGTGCACCTGCACAGCGACGTTGAAGCCACCGTACGTGTGGTCGTCGTAGCTGCCTAAGCTGCGCAATCGGCTGGTCCCTCGAGGGCCAGGCGGTTAACATCGGGCACGGTCCTGTTTCCTACAGGCCGTGCCCTTTGTTTTTATCATTCCCCAGAATTCTTTCGTGGCCATGAACGAGATTACCCATCCGGAACAGCTCGACCTGCAAACCGCTGCCCTGAAGGTGCCGCCGCATTCCATCGAGGCCGAACAGGCCGTGCTCGGTGGCCTGATGCTGGACAACAACGCCTGGGAGAAGGTGCTGGATCAGGTGTCGGATGGCGATTTCTATCGGCATGACCACCGCCTGATCTTCCGCGCCATCCACAAGCTGGTCGACGCGAACAACCCGTTCGACGTGGTGACGTTGCACGAGCAGCTGGACAAGGAAGGTGTCTCTACCCAGGTCGGCGGCCTGGCCTATCTGGCTGAGCTGGCCAAGAACACGCCGTCGGTGGCCAACATCAAGGCCTACGCCGCGATCATTCGCGAGCGAGCCACGCTGCGCCAGCTGATCAGCATCAGTACCGACATCGCCGACAACGCCTTCAACCCCCAGGGGCGCAACGCCGAGGAGATCCTCGACGACGCCGAGCGGCAGATCTTCCAGATCGCCGAGGCGCGGCCGAAGACCGGCGGCCCGGTTGGCGTCAACGAACTGTTGACCAAGGCCATCGACCGCATCGACACGCTGTTCAACTCCGACAGCGACATCACCGGTATCTCCACCGGTTACACCGACCTCGACGAGAAGACCAGCGGCTTGCAGGCTGCCGACCTGATCATCGTTGCTGGCCGTCCGTCGATGGGCAAGACCACCTTCGCCATGAACCTGGTGGAGAATGCCGTACTGCGCAGCGACAAGGTGGTGCTGGTGTTCTCCCTCGAGATGCCAGGTGAATCGCTGATCATGCGTATGCTCTCGTCCCTCGGCCGTATCGACCAGACCAAAGTGCGTTCCGGTCAGTTGGACGATGACGACTGGCCGCGCCTCACTTCCGCGGTCAACCTGCTCAACGACCGCAAGCTGTTCATCGACGACACCGCCGGCATCAGCCCCTCGGAAATGCGTGCCCGTACCCGCCGCCTGGCCCGTGAGCACGGCGAGATCGCCATGATCATGGTCGACTACCTGCAGCTGATGCAGATCCCGGGCTCTGCCGGCGACAACCGCACCAACGAGATCTCCGAGATCTCCCGCTCGTTGAAAGCCCTGGCCAAGGAATTCAACTGCCCGGTCATCGCCCTGTCGCAGCTCAACCGCTCCCTGGAGCAGCGCCCCAACAAGCGCCCGGTCAACTCCGACCTGCGTGAATCCGGTGCAATCGAGCAGGACGCCGACGTGATCATGTTCGTCTACCGCGACGAGGTGTATCACCCCGAGACCGAGCACAAGGGCGTGGCCGAGATCATCATCGGCAAGCAGCGTAACGGCCCCATCGGCTTCATCCGCCTGGCGTTCATCGGCAAGTACACCCGCTTCGAGAACCTCGCGCCGGGCATGTACAACTTCGACGACGACGAGTAACTGGCTCGCCCCTTTACCGGCGGCACGGTCATTGTGGGAGCCGGCTTGCCGGCGAAGAGGTAGGTCCGGCCCCTACAAAGCGCTGCCTCGCTACTGTTCGACGATTTTGCCGTCTTTCAACCAAATCACCCGGTCGAAACGATGCAGTGCCTCATGGTCATGGGTGACGCAAATCAGCCCGCGACCCGCAAGCGAATCGAACAACAGGTCCCAGGTACGTCTTGCCAACTCAGCATCCAAGCCGCTGGTGGGCTCGTCGAACAGGTTGTAGTCGCCGGGGCGGTTGAGCACGCGTAACAGTGTCAGTCGCCGAGCTTCGCCTCCGGAAATGCTCTCACCCCGGCTATCCAGCTCACGCTCGTACCAGCCATCGCGCAGATCGAGTGCTTCCAGCCAGCGCTCTACCTGGCTGCGATCATGGGCATGATCGAACAGCACCGAACGTGGCAATTTGCCCGGTATGAAACGAGGGCCCTGTGGGCAGAGGCGCAAGCGGGTGAGCTGTTCGGTGGCTTTGAACTGAGTCAGGCATCTGCCATCCAGTTGCAAGTGCTGGCGAATGGGGTCAAGTGTGCCGGCCAAAGCCTGAAGAAGGGTCGATTTGCCAGAGCCGCTCGCGCCGGCCAGCGCGACCCGTTCACCTTTGCGGATTAACAACGGACTCTCCAATTGCAATCGCACTTCTGCGCGTTCGTGCAATGTGCAGGGGGTCAGCAACAGGCCGCATCGCTCATTCATGTCGGGCTGTGTTGTAGGGTTGGTCGCCCCGAAATCCGGTAAGCCTAGCCAGTGTTCCAGCTTGCGCTTGTCCAGACGATACTGATCCAGCATGCGCCAGCCCTCTGCCAGTTGCGCTACGCCCGCCAGCAGCCCGCTCACCAGTGTGAATAGTGCCACCAGTTCCCCGAGGCTCAGCGACGGGGTCGTGTGTGTCTGGTCATAGGTTCCCCACGCTAGCAATCCTCCGCTGCCCAGGCCAATGAACGCGATGCGCAGACCGAGCAGCCAGCCGCCAGAGGTCGCCACCCGCACTGCCGCATCGGCGTACCCGCTGAGCGTTAGGAGTACTGGCTGCATCGCGGCCTCTTCAGCACGCTCAAGCTTGACCGTTGCCGCAGTGGCAAATGTATCTACCCACTGTTCGGCCAGTTCGTCCTCACGCTCGTTCACGGTTTCGATGTGCGGGCGCCGCCAGCGCACCATGCGATTGTTCAACCACAGGTAGGCCAGGCTCAAGGGCACCAAGCCAAGAAGCACCGCTGCAGCACCCAGATACAAGAACAGGCCGGTCAGTACCAGCGCTTCTGCCAGTACCGGCCACGCCGAGCCAATCAAAAAGCCGAACCAGCGCTCTTGTGCGGTTATGCCCCTGTCCAGAACCTTTACCAGTGCGCCGCCATGCAACTGTCCATAAGCCTCGAAACGCTTATCCAACAATACTCGGCACCACCTGGCAGACATTTGCCTGACCTGCTCTTGGCAAAGCCTTGCCAGGCACCAGGCCTGCAAGGGGGTAAGCAGTGCCTGCAAACCGACCAGGCATATAAATGCCGCCAGCAGATTGATGACGGCCGTAGATGATCCACCTCCAGAGAGATCATCGATGATGTCGGCGAGGATCAGGGCGGGCAGTACAGTAGCTATTTTCAGGACCAGCGTTGTACTCAACGCGGTAAAGACACCCCTATAGATGGACATGAGGCTCTCTTGCGCCATTGGACAGTGCGCTTTGTGGTGCGACCGGAATGCCGGAGCGGATCAAGTGAAAGCGTTCAAGGCCGGGAATATATACTTGAACCACGCTTGCCAGTCCTGGCTCATCGAAAAGGACGTGGTAGAAAACTTGCCTGTCATACTCTTTGAGGTTGAGTAGCGTACGTTTAATCTGTTGGCGCACACTGTACGACTTAACTGAGGGGTGTAGTGAGGGGTAGTTGGCGTTGGGTAGAGGGTGTAGTAGTGCTGCTAATTTTTTCGATTTTGACAGGGTTACAGAGGTGTCTTCATCTTCAAGTAATTCTTTGCTTGAGCGTAAGCGTTCACATTGAATTTGTTCGGTGACAGCCCTGTAGAGGGCTGTGGACGGGTCTGTGGAACAGCCTGAACCGATCACCGATAATTCATTAGGTAGACTGCTGCTTGGGATGGCAATGCAGAAGTACGTGTCGTAAAAAGTGTCACTCATGTAAATTTTCAGGTCTTTACTATGGTCCTCTAACTCCGAATGATTACTGAAGGCTTGCTTGATGAGGCTTGGGGCTGGCTGGAATAACTTGAGTGGCGTCGTAAGGTTGCAAAGGGAAAGATAGTAGATAGAGAGTGCATGGCGCTCGATGACTTCGTTGATGGCGTGTAGGAGCGCTTCGTTCTCCGTGCAGCCAAGAGCAGTACCTGAATTGCTGGAATATTTGTTTATGAATGCTGCGGGTGTATCTCCGGTCTGTCGAGCGATCCTGGCCTCGGGCGCGAGCAATGCGGCGGGTACGTACAGGCGAGCATCGCTGTCGGCTGCCTCCGATTCGAATGCTGGAATACTGCAGGGCGGTAGTGAAAGAAGAAGCCAGTCATCTAAATTTTTGGCAGATTCGACAATTACTTCACTACAAATGCTTAAGGGGGTTGGTGTGGCAGATAGATGGTGCTCTAAACACTCGGCAAGCGCTCCGAGTTTACAATTCCTGCCTTTCCCTGCGCCTGAGGACAGTTCATTTCCTGTGGCGTCGTGCAGTACGCAACTAGCAACTAGGTCATCGTCGCCAAGGTTTTCAATTTTTGGGTGGAGTCCTAGTGATTTACACAATTGCTCTAGGCGAAGCTGCGCCTCATGTTCGCTAAGTTCACGTTCGCTTAACATGTTCTCCTCCTGAGAAGCGCGGGAAGACGGTTGGGGCTTCCCGCGCTCTACTTACATGATGTTGAGGAAGTCAATCTCGGCTTCGATGAAGGTGTAGTTCATGAAGCGAGGGATCTGGAGGTGGTTTATTTCGGAACGGCGTCTGCCCATTTTAAGTACTCCTGTAATGACTGTTTGGGATTTGAGTGCGTCATTTGACGCAGTTGTTTTTTATCATTCTCATGTTTTTGATAGCAATGAGGTGTGAGCTGGAATGACGTCGTTAAGATGTAGAGGGTTTCTTAGGGGGCTGACGCTTCCCTCCTGCGAAAAAGGTTTCTTATTATTTATTTCTTTTTTAATCAATCGAGTGCAGTTGCCAATGGGTGGATGAGGCAACACATTTTGAAAAAAGCCCGGAGGCTGGTGAGGGCGAGTGGCACAGGAGCAGGAGGATGGAGGGCGATGAGGTTTCCGACCACCACCGTCGGATTTGGTCAAAATTTGTGCTATATTCCGCGCCCGCGATTTCCCTGCACACCAGAACCGGTCACTGACATGCAAGCAGCCAAACCACTCTACGACTATCCCAAGTACTGGGCCGAATGCTTCGGGCCAGCGCCGTTCCTGCCGATGAGCAGGGAGGAGATGGATCAGCTCGGCTGGGATTCCTGCGACATCATCATCGTGACCGGTGACGCCTACGTCGACCATGCGTCGTTCGGCATGGCCATCATCGGCCGCCTGCTCGAGGCCCAGGGCTTCCGGGTGGGCATCATTGCCCAGCCGAACTGGCAGTCCAAAGACGACTTCATGAAGCTAGGCGAGCCGAACCTGTTCTTCGGCGTCGCGGCCGGCAACATGGACTCGATGATCAACCGCTACACCGCGGACAAGAAGATCCGTTCCGACGACGCCTACACCCCTGGCGGCTTGGCCGGCAAGCGCCCGGACCGCGCCAGCCTGGTGTACAGCCAGCGTTGCAAGGAAGCCTACAAGCACGTGCCGATCGTGCTCGGCGGCATCGAGGCCTCGCTGCGCCGCATCGCCCACTACGACTACTGGCAGGACAAGGTCCGCCACTCGATCCTGGTGGACGCCAGCGCCGACATCCTGCTGTACGGCAACGCCGAGCGGGCCATCGTCGAGGTCGCCCAGCGCCTGTCCCAGGGCGAGCACATCGAGCAGATCACCGACGTGCGCGGCACGGCGTTCATTCGCCGCGACACGCCCCAGGGCTGGTACGAGATCGACTCCACCCGCATCGACCGTCCGGGCCGGGTCGACAAGATCATCAACCCCTACGTCAACACCCAGGACACCCAGGCCTGCGCCATCGAGCAGGCCAAGGGCGAGCAGGACGACCCGAACGAAGCCAAGGTAGTGCAGATCCTCGACAGCCCGCAGATTACCCGGGAAAAGTCGGTGATCCGCCTGCCATCGTTCGAAAAGGTGCGCAACGACCCGGTGCTCTATGCCCACGCCAACCGCGTGCTGCACCTGGAGACCAACCCCGGCAACGCCCGCGCCCTGGTGCAGAAGCACGGCGAGGTGGACGTGTGGTTCAACCCGCCACCCATCCCCATGACCACCGAAGAAATGGACTACGTGTTCGGCATGCCCTACGCGCGTGTTCCGCACCCGGCCTATGGTAAGGAACGCATCCCGGCCTACGAGATGATCCGTTTCTCGGTCAACATCATGCGTGGCTGTTTCGGTGGCTGCACCTTCTGCTCGATCACCGAGCACGAAGGCCGGATCATCCAGAACCGCTCGCACGAGTCGATCCTGCACGAAATCGAAGAGATGCGTGACAAGGTGCCAGGCTTCACCGGCGTGGTCTCCGACCTGGGTGGCCCGACTGCCAACATGTACCGCATCGCCTGCAAGAGCCACGAGATCGAGAAGCACTGCCGCAAGCCGTCGTGCGTGTTCCCCGGCATCTGCGAGAACCTCAACACCGACCACAGCTCGCTGATCGAGCTGTACCGCAAGGCCCGTGCCCTGCCTGGGGTGAAGAAGATCCTGATCGCCTCGGGCCTGCGCTACGACCTGGCGGTGGAATCGCCGGAGTATGTGCGCGAGCTGGTGACCCACCACGTCGGTGGCTACCTGAAGATTGCCCCGGAGCACACCGAGCGTGGCCCGCTGGACAAGATGATGAAGCCGGGTATCGGCACCTACGACCGCTTCAAGCGCATGTTCGAGAAGTTCTCGAAAGAGGCGGGCAAGGAGCAGTACCTGATCCCGTACTTCATCGCCGCGCATCCGGGCACCACCGACGAAGACATGATGAACCTGGCCCTGTGGCTCAAGGGCAACGGCTTCCGCGCCGACCAGGTGCAGGCGTTCTACCCGTCGCCCATGGCCTCGGCCACGGCCATGTACCACTCTGGCAAGAACCCGCTGCGCAAGGTCACCTACAAGAGCGAAGGGGTGGAGATCGTCAAGAGCGAGGAGCAGCGCCGCCTGCACAAGGCGTTCCTGCGCTACCACGACCCGAAGGGCTGGCCGATGCTGCGTGAAGCGCTGGAGCGTATGGGCCGCGCCGACCTGATCGGCCCGGGCAAGCACCAGTTGATCCCGCTGCACCAGCCGCAGACCGACAGCTACCAGAGCGCCCGGCGCAAGAACTCCACGCCGGCCGGCAGCCACAAGGTGGGCAAGGAGCAGAAGATCCTCACCCAGCACACCGGCCTGCCGCCGCGGGCCAGCGATGGCAGCCAGCCTTGGGACAAGCGCGAGAAGGCCAAGGCCGAAGCGTTCGCCCGCAACCAGCAGGCGGCCAAGGAGCGCAAAGAAGCGGCCAAGGGCGGCGGCAAGGGCAAGAAGCCGCGTCAGCCAGTCATCCCGCGCTGACCTTCAAGGCAGCATGAGATCCCTGTGGGAGCGGGTTCATCGAAGCGTCGAACCGCCGCGAATGCGATGGTCGATCCACCGACGGATTCGCGGGTAAACCCGCTCCCACAGGCTCAGGTGTTTGCCGCATCAATCGAGATCAATCCGGCTTCTTATCCACCCACTTCGGCGCCACTGGCGCGACGAAGCTGTCCATCGCCTCCAGCAACTCATCCGGCTGCTGCGCCAACTGCAGCATCGCCCGGTGCTGCGGCCGTACGAAGCCTTCCTCGACGATATGGTCGAGGAACCCGCCCAGCTTCTCGTAGAACCCGTTCACATCCAGCAAGCCCAGCGGCTTGGCGTGATACCCCAGTTGCCCCCAGGTCCACACCTCGAACAGCTCCTCCAGCGTCCCCAGCCCACCCGGCAGGGCGATGAAGGCATCGCTGAGTTCGGCCATGCGCGCCTTGCGCGCGTGCATGCCGTCCACCACCTCCAGACGGGTCAGGCCCTTGTGGCCGATTTCGGCGTTCATCAGGCTTTCGGGGATGATCCCGACCACTTCACCGCCCGCTGCCAGCGCGGCGTCGGCCACGGTGCCCATCAGGCCCACCGCGCCGCCGCCATAGACCAGCGTCAGGCCCCGACGGGCGATGGCCTGGCCCAGGGCGATGGCGGCTTCACGGTAGGCGGGGTTGGCGCCGATACTGGCGCCACAGAACACACAAACGGAACGTACAGGCATGGCTTGTCTCCCTTCACAGGGGGCACAGGGTAAGGCTCTAGCCTGACACTTCCAAGGCTATTCACTCTGGGCGGGAGAATTCGCAGGCTGCGCCGGTGGCGCCCTGGGCGTAGGCGGCGAGCAGGCTGTTCATGAAACTTGAGAGGGACATTTCAGTTACTCCTAAATGAAAGGTTGTCCCATCGTCTATCAAGAGGGCATGATGTGCTCTTTGATTGGTTGTATACAATCCATTGAACAATTCAACTGGCTGGCCACTTGACACCCCTTGACCCACATCAGGGCTGGGTTGCATGGTTTCAGGCAGTCTCGCAATTGATAAAACCCTGCCAAGGAGATTCATGATGTTTGCGAAAGCTGTAGCGGTATCCCTGCTGACCCTCGCCAGCGCCTCTGTCTTTGCAGCCGAATGCTCGGTCACTGTCGAGTCGACTGACCAGATGTCCTACACCAGCAAAGAATTCACCGTCGACAAGAGCTGCAAAGAGTTCACCGTCAAGCTGACCCACTCGGGCAGCCTGCCGAAGAACGTCATGGGCCACAACCTGGTGATCAGCAAGACTGCCGACATGCAGGCGATCGCCACCGAAGGCATGAGCCAGGGCATCGACAAAGGCTACTTGAAGGCAGATAACGCCAACATCATCGCCCACACCGCGATGATCGGCGCGCCAGAGAAAGAGACTGAAGTGAAGTTCGACACCTCGAAGCTTGAAGCCGGTGGCGACTACAGCTTCTTCTGCACCTTCCCGGGCCACATCTCGATGATGAAGGGCAAGGTAGTCGTCAAGTAATCGAAGCCTGACGCAGTACCCTGTGGGAGCGGGTTTATCGAAGCGTCGAACCGCCGCGAATGCTTTGGTTGATTCACCATCGCATTCGCGGGTGAACCCGCTCCCACAGGCCGTTTTATGACCTGATCAAGGCGCGAACGGCAGTTCGCGCTTGTGCTGGGTCTTGCGGTAGGTGCCGACGATGATGTCGAACGCCGCCTGATCGACCGGCTGGCCATGCAGGAAGGCATCGATCTGCTGGTAGGTGACGCCGTGGGACGCCTCGTCCGGCTTGCCCGGCTCCAGGTCTTCCAGGTCGGCGGTCGGCACCTTCTCCACCAGCGATTCCGGCGCGCCAAAGCTACGCGCAATCGCCCGTACCTGGTTCTTCACCAGCCCGCTCAGCGGCGCCAGGTCGCAGGCACCATCACCAAACTTGGTAAAGAAGCCCATCACCGCCTCGGCGGCGTGGTCGGTGCCGATCACCAGGCCTGCGCGGGCGCCGGCGATGGTGTATTGCGCCACCATGCGCATGCGCGCCTTGGTATTGCCAACAACGAAGTCCACCAGGCTCGGCGAGCCACCTTCCAGTGCCTTCACTTCAGTGGCCAGGGCGCGTACCGCCGGGGCGATGTCGACGGTGTGCACTTCGTCGGCCTTGATCACGTCCAGGCAGGCCTGGGCGTCGTGCTCGTCGTGCTGCACCTGGTACGGCAGGCGCACGGCGATGAAGGTGTAGGCCTTGTCGCCGGTCTCGGCGCGCAACTCGTTGACGGCGCGCTGGGCGAGCAGGGCGGCGGTCAGCGAATCGACGCCGCCGCTGATGCCCAGCACCAGGGTCTTGAGCCGGGCGTTGGCCAGGCAATCCTTGATGAACGCCACGCGCCGGGCCACTTCTTGCTCAAGTGCGGCGGTATCGGCGAAGGGGGGCTGCACCTTGAGCGCCTGGGCAATCTCCTGCTGAACGGCTTGCATGGGTTACTCCTTGCTGGGGATTTTGAATACGTGACGCAGGTAGGCGACGAAGTTCTGGTCGCGGCACTGGGTCTTGGCGGCTTCGTCGGAGATCTTCGCCACTGGCGAGCCGTTGCAGTCGGTCATTTTAAGCACGATGTTCATGGGCGCCACACCGGGGATATCGCACGTCAGGTTGGTGCCGATGCCAAAGCTGACGTTGATCCGACCGCGCAGGGCACGGAAGATTTCCAGTGAACGGGTCAGGTTCAGGCCATCGGAGAACACCAGGGTCTTGGTCATCGGGTCGATGCCCAGCTTCTGGTAATGGGCGATGGCTTTCTCGGCCCAGGCCACCGGCTCGCCCGAGTCGTGGCGCAGGCCGTCGAAGAGCTTGGCGAAGTACAGGTCGAAATCCTTGAGGAAGGCATCCATGGTGATGCAGTCGGTCAGGGCGATGCCCAGCAGCCCGCGGTATTCACGTACCCAACAGTCCAGCGCGGCGCTCTGGCTGTCGATCAGCCGTGGGCCGAGTTGCTGGTGGGCCATGAACCACTCGTGGGCCATGGTGCCCAGCGGCTTGATATCCAGTTTCCATGCCAGGTCGACGTTGCTGGTGCCGACGAAACGCGCCGGGAAGTCATCGCGCAGCACCCGCACCACTTCCGCCTGCACCCGGCTGGAAAAGCGCCGGCGGGTGCCGAAGTCGGCCACCTGCAGTTCGGCCAGTTCATCATCGCTGGCATGGGCGCGCAGCCAGTCGAACTTGCGGTGTAGCTGGTCACGCGCCTCGGCCAGGCGCATGTGCGGGTGCAGGTGGCGGTTGCGCACTTCACTGATGATCGCCAGCAGGGGTATTTCGAAGAGGATCACGTGCAGCCACGGGCCACGCAGGCGCAGGCTCAGCTGGTCATTTTCGATCCCTAAGCGCACGTAGCGCAGGTTGAAGCGGAACAGCCGCAGAAAACGCAGGAAGTCGGGCTTGAGGAAGCTGATGCGCTCGAGGAAGGCCAACTGGCCATCATCCAGGGTGAGCTCGCTGAGCAGTTCCAGCTGGTGGCGGATTTCGCCCAGGTAGGGGCGCAGGTCTTCGCCATTGCGGCAGCGAAACTCCCACTCGACGTCGGCGTCCGGGTAGTTGTGCAGCACGCCCTGCATCATCGTCAGTTTGTAGAAATCTGTGTCGAGCAGGTTGTGCACGATGCGCTCGGCGAATGCGCTCTCGCTCATCAGGGGGAAGCTCCAAAGCGGGCAATGGCGGCTATTGTGCCAGCCTTTGAGGTGTTGTTGCGCCTATGCCGGCCCCTTCGCGGGTAAACCCGCTCCCACAGGTCAGGTGCCATCCTGTGGGAGCGGGTTTACCCGCGAAAGGGCCTGCATAGGCAAAACAGGTGTTTTTCCGTGCACCGGCTAGCCTTCAAACGGTGCTGCTTGTAGCAGTCACGCACCAGCGGTGTGCAGTTCGGTGACGTCGGCTGTTACAGGGCGGTTGCACGTTAACACTTGCAAGGGTTGCAATGATGGCACTCGATGGTTGCTCCTTGTCTAGGCGTTTGGGTGGCGCTCACCCTGCGGCAGACGGTTGCACGCTCAATAAAGAAAAGGCCGTCGGTCGCCTCGTATCCCCCTGCACAGTGAGTTTTCCCGGAATGCAAAACCAATGGCACGGCCCTTGCTCGGAGCACAGGGTTGATGAAGTTGTAGTGCCAACCAAAAAAAACTCTAGGAGCACCACCTCATGTCGCAGACGTTTTACAAGAAAGGTTTCCTGGCACTGGCGGTAGCCACAGCACTGGGTGTTTCTTCGTATGTTCAGGCCGACGTCAAGATCGGTGTAGCGGGCCCCATGACCGGTGCCAACGCAGCGTTTGGCGAGCAGTACATGAAAGGTGCCCAGGCGGCAGCCGACAAGATCAACGCCGCCGGCGGGGTGAACGGCGAAAAGATCGTCCTGGTCAAAGGTGACGACGCTTGTGAACCCAAGCAGGCCGTGGCTGTAGCCAACCGCCTGGTGGACCAGGACAAGGTGATCGGCGTGGTCGGCCACTTCTGCTCCTCCAACACCATCCCCGCCTCCGAGGTGTATGACGAGGCCGGCGTGATCGCCATCACCCCGGGCTCCACCAACCCGCAGGTCACCGAGCGTGGCCTGTCTGCGATGTTCCGCATGTGTGGCCGTGACGACCAGCAGGGCATCGTCGCCGGCGACTACATCGTCGACGTGCTCAAGGGCAAGAAAGTGGTCGTGCTGCACGACAAGGACACCTACGGCCAGGGCCTGGCCGACGCGACCAAGGCACAGCTGATCAAGCGCGGCGTCACGCCGGTACTGTACGAAGGCCTGACCCGCGGCGAGAAGGACTTCAGCGCCGTGGTCACCAAGATCCGCGCCGCCGGTGCCGACGTCGTCTACTTCGGTGGCCTGCACCCAGAGGCCGGCCCGCTGGTACGCCAGCTGCGCGAGCAGGGCCTGAAGGACGTCAAGTTCATGTCCGACGACGGCATCGTCACCGACGAACTGGTCACCACCGCTGGCGGTGCCCAATACGTCGATGGTGTGTACATGACCTTCGGCGCCGACCCACGTCTGCTGCCCGACAGCAAGGCGGTGGTCGAGGAGTTCCGCAAGAACGGCACCGAGCCGGAAGGCTACACCCTGTACGCCTACGCCTCGCTGCAGGCCCTGGCCGCCGGTTTCAACGGCGCCAAGTCGAACAAGGGCGAGGACGCCGCCAAGTGGCTCAAGGCCAACCCGGTCAAGACCGTCATGGGCGAGAAGAAGTGGGACAGCAAGGGCGACCTGACCGTGTCCGACTACGTGGTCTACCAATGGGATAAAGACGGCAAGTACCACCAGCTCGAAAAACAAAAATAACCAGGGTGGGGCCCGGGCCTGCAAGCCCGGGCCAACGCCCCCGCAGCAGCTGTCTTTATTCGTAGATCTGCACGGTTCTGCGCCGCAACGGCCACTTCATCCGTGGCCCGCCGTGGTCGGCGCTCGTGCAATCTCAATCAGGTGAGATTGCGTTATGGATGGTATTTTCCTGCAGCAACTGGTCAACGGCCTGACCCTCGGGTCGGTCTATGGCCTGATCGCCATCGGCTACACAATGGTCTATGGCATTATCGGCATGATCAACTTCGCGCACGGCGAGGTGTACATGATTTCCGCGTACCTCGCGGCAATCAGCCTGGCATTGCTGGCCTACTTCGGCATCGAGTCGTTCCCCTTGCTGATGCTCGGCACGCTGTTGTTCACCGTCGTCGTCACCGGCGTCTACGGCTTCACCATCGAGCGCATCGCCTACAAACCCCTGCGCAACTCCACCCGCCTGGCACCGCTGATCAGCGCCATCGGCATCTCGCTGATCCTGCAGAACTACGCACAGATCAGCCAGGGCGCCCGCCAGCAGGGCGTACCCACGCTGCTCGAAGGCGCCATGCGCATCGACGTCGGCAGTGGTTTCGTACAGCTGACCTACACCAAGATCTTCATCCTGGTCGCCGCATTCGTCGGCATGGGCCTGCTCACCTACGTGATCAAGTACACCAAGCTCGGCCGCATGTGCCGGGCCACGCAACAAGACCGCAAGATGGCCTCCATCCTGGGTATCAACACCGACCGGGTGATCTCCTACGTGTTCGTCATCGGCGCGGTGATGGCCGCACTGGCGGGCGTGTTGATCACCATGAACTACGGCACCTTCGACTTCTATGCCGGCTTCATCATCGGCATCAAGGCATTCACCGCCGCCGTACTTGGCGGTATCGGCTCGCTCCCGGGCGCCATGCTTGGCGGGATCATCCTGGGGATTTCCGAGTCGCTGTTCTCCGGCCTGATCAACTCCGACTACAAGGACGTATTCAGCTTCTCGCTGCTGGTGATGATCCTCATCTTCCGTCCCCAAGGCCTGCTGGGTCGCCCGCTCGTGGCTAAGGTGTGAACATGTCCGCTGCCAATACTGCCCCTGCTGTTGCAAATAAAGGTTTCGATCTCAAACGCAGCCTGCTGGAGACCATCGTCGCCGGCCTGCTGGCCCTCATCGTGTTTGGCCCCGTCGTCGGCGTGGTGCTCGACGGCTACACCTTCAACGCCCAGCCGACCCGCGTGGCCTGGCTGGTCGGCGGGGTGATGGTCGGGCGCTTCGTGCTCAGCCTGTTCCTGCAGACCGCTACCGGCCTGCGCATGCTCCAGGGCTTCGACAGTGGTGGTTCGGGTGTGCACGTGCTGGCGCCGGACTACAAGTCGCGCCTGCGCTACATCATTCCGGCGCTGATCGTGATCGCCATCGTGTTCCCCATTTTCGCCAACAAGTACCTGCTGACCGTGGTCATCCTCGGCCTGATCTACGTGCTGCTTGGCCTGGGCCTGAACATCGTGGTTGGCCTGGCCGGCCTGCTCGACCTGGGTTACGTGGCGTTCTACGCCATTGGTGCCTACGGCCTGGCGCTGGGCTACCAGTACCTGGGCCTGGGCTTCTGGAGCGTGCTGCCGCTGGCGGCCATCGCTGCCGCGCTGGCGGGATGCATCCTCGGCTTCCCGGTGTTGCGGATGCACGGCGACTACCTGGCGATCGTGACCCTGGGCTTTGGTGAAATCATCCGCCTGGTGCTGAACAACTGGCTGTCGTTCACCGGTGGCCCCAACGGCATGCCGGCGCCATCGCCGACCATCTTCGGCCTGGAGTTCGGTCGCCGGGCCAAGGACGGCGGGGTGCCGATCCATGAGTTCTTCGGCTTCGAATACAACGCCAACCTCAAGTTCGTGTTCATCTACGCGGTGTTGTTCCTGGTGGTGCTGGCCGTGCTGTACATCAAGCACCGCTTGACCCGCATGCCGGTCGGCCGTGCCTGGGAGGCACTGCGCGAAGACGAGATCGCCTGCCGCTCGATGGGCCTGAACCACGTGCTGGTCAAGCTCTCCGCCTTCACCCTCGGTGCCTCTACCGCAGGCCTTGCCGGCGTGTTCTTCGCCACCTACCAGGGCTTCGTCAACCCGTCGTCGTTCACCTTCTTCGAGTCGGCGCTGATCCTCGCCATCGTCGTGCTCGGCGGCATGGGCTCGACCGTGGGCGTGGTGATCGCTGCATTCGTGCTGACCGTGGCCCCCGAGTTGCTGCGCAGCTTCTCCGAGTACCGCGTGCTGCTGTTCGGCGTATTGATGGTGCTGATGATGATCTGGCGACCACGGGGGCTGATCCGCATCAGCCGTACCGGTGTGGTCCCGCGTAAAGGAGTGGCGCCATGAGCGACGAAATCATTCTGTCGGTCGATAACCTGATGATGCAGTTCGGCGGGATCAAGGCGCTCAGCGATGTCAGCCTGAAAGTGAAGCGCAACCAGATCTTCGCCCTGATCGGCCCCAACGGCGCCGGCAAGACCACCGTGTTCAACTGCCTGACCGGCTTCTACAAGGCCAGCGGCGGGCGCATCGAACTGAACGTGCGCGGCAGCAGCACCAACGTCATCCAGCTGCTGGGCGAGCGTTTCCGGCCCACCGACTTCGTGTCCCCTGCGCGTTTCGCCAACCGCATGTACTACAAGATGTTCGGCGGTACCCACCTGGTCAACCGGGCAGGGCTGGCGCGTACGTTCCAGAACATCCGCCTGTTCAAGGAAATGTCGGTGGTGGAGAACCTGCTGGTGGCCCAGCACATGTGGGTCAACCGCAACCTGCTGGCCGGGGTGCTCAACACCAAGGGCTACCGCCAGGCCGAGAGCGAGGCGCTGGACCATGCCTTCTACTGGCTGGAGGTGGTCGACCTGGTCGACTGCGCCAACCGCCTGGCCGGTGAACTTTCCTATGGCCAGCAACGCCGTCTGGAGATCGCCCGGGCCATGTGCACGCGGCCCAAGATCATCTGCCTGGACGAACCGGCCGCCGGCCTCAACCCGCAGGAAACCGAGGCGCTCAGCCGCATGATCCGCGTGCTGCGCGACGAGCATGACATCACCGTGGTGCTGATCGAGCACGACATGGGCATGGTCATGAGCATTTCCGACCACATCGTCGTGCTCGACCACGGCAACGTGATCGCCGAAGGCGCGCCGCAGGATATCCGCCACAACCCGACGGTGATCGCCGCCTACCTGGGTGCTGATGAAGAGGAACTGGTATGACCGCACCCATTCTCGAACTGAAGGATCTCGAGGTGTTCTACGGGCCGATCCAGGCCCTGAAGAAAGTCTCGATGCACATCAACGAAGGCGAGACGGTAAGCCTCATCGGCGCCAACGGCGCGGGCAAGTCGACCTTGTTGATGTCGATCTTCGGCCAGCCCCGGGCGGCTTCCGGGCAGATCATCTACCGTGGCACCGATATCACTCGCAAGTCATCGCACTACATCGCCTCCAACGGCATCGCCCAGTCCCCCGAAGGGCGCCGGGTATTCCCCGACATGACCGTCGAGGAGAACCTGATGATGGGCACCATCCCCATCGGCGACAAACATGCCGACGAGGACATGCAGCGCATGTTTACGCTGTTCCCCAGGCTCAAGGAGCGGCGTAACCAGCGGGCGATGACCATGTCCGGTGGCGAGCAGCAGATGCTCGCCATCGCCCGGGCGCTGATGAGCCGGCCCAAGCTGTTGCTACTCGACGAACCGTCGCTGGGGTTGGCGCCGATCGTGGTCAAGCAGATCTTCGCCACTCTGCGCGAGCTGGCGCAGAGCGGCATGACCATCTTCCTCGTCGAGCAGAACGCCAACCACGCGCTGAAGCTGTCGGACCGGGCCTATGTGATGGTCAACGGGCAGATCCGCATGACCGGGACCGGGCAGGAACTGTTGGTCAACGAGGAGGTGCGTAACGCCTATCTGGGCGGGCACTGATTGTTTCCGGGGCCGCTGCGCGGCCCCTTCGCCGGCAAGCCGGCTCCCACCCTGACCGCATGAACCTGCTTCTGTGGGAGCTGGCTTGCCAGCGATGCGGCTTCCCAGCAGCATGTGGACAACTTGTCGCATATCTTTCTCGAAGCACTCCACAACCCCTTCGCAAGCCCTTGTTTCCACAGGTACAAAACTTTCCACGGATTATGTGGAGCCGCCTGTGGAAAACATGGTGGCACCTCGCTGCGCGCCTTTGTTTTCAAGCCCTTCAAGGGTTTGTACGTTTTTTGATCATGTACGCTTTGTGGTTGATTCAACGAGTGTTTTTGCCTGCGGGACGACCTTTCCACAAGGGCCGGATATCTGTGGGTAACTCTGTGCAAAAACCTTGGACAGACTGCCGCAGGCGGCATGGTTGAAAGCGTTGCGCCATCACTGAGAGATTTCCACAGCACCTCGGCCGAACAAAAGGTTCCGCACAACCGACGAGTTGCCCCCAATCCGTGGGGAAAGGCTTGTGGATAAGGTGCGCATAGCTCTCTCAGGGCCATCTAGCACGGGGCCTTCAAGGCTGTGGTCGTTTTTTGATCAGGCATCGAAACGGTTGTCGCCAGAGCGTGCGCCGGGCATGCTGCGAGGCCTGCAGCACCTAATCCACAGCCAAGGAGAAGAGCATGACATCCACCGTATTCATTACTGGCGCGACTTCCGGTTTTGGTGAGGCCACCGCCCGCCGTTTCGCCGAGGCCGGCTGGAAGCTGGTCCTCACCGGCCGTCGCCAGGAGCGCCTGGATGCCCTGCGCGCCGAGCTGTCGGCCAAGACCGAAGTGCACACCCTGGTGGTCGATGTGCGTGACCGCAAAGCCATGGAGGCGGCCATCGCCAGCCTGCCGCCGGCCTTCGACAAACTGCAGGGCCTGGTCAACAACGCCGGCCTGGCGCTGGGTGTCGATGCCGCGCAGAACTGCAGCCTGGACGACTGGGAAACCATGGTCGACACCAACATCAAGGGCCTGATGTACACCACCCGCCTGCTGCTGCCACGCCTGATCGCCCACGGCCGCGGTGCGTCGATCCTCAACGTCGGCTCGGTGGCGGGCAACTACCCGTACCCAGGCGCCAACGTGTACGGCGGCACCAAGGCGTTCGTCGGCCAGTTCTCGCTGAGCCTGCGTTGCGACCTGCGCGGTACCGGGGTGCGGGTGAGCAACATCGAGCCAGGCCTGTGCGAGAGCGAGTTCTCGCTGGTGCGCTTCGGCGGCGACCAGGCCAAGTACGACGCCACCTATGCGGGCGCCGAGCCGATCCAGCCGCAGGACATTGCCGAGACCATCTTCTGGATCCTCAACCAACCGGCGCACATCAACATCAACAGCCTCGAGCTGATGCCGGTAAGCCAGGATTGGGCAGGTTTCTCGATCGATCGCTCGGCCAAGGGCTGAGTCGATTGACAGGGGTAAGTCGGCTGTCGCGCAGTACATGTGGGAGCGGGTTTACCCGCGAATCAGGCACTGCGGTATATGGCACCGGCTTCGCCGGTGTTCGCGGGTAAATCGCAGCGGCGAACCGCCGCTCCCACAGGTGACGTCGATTTGCTGTGGGAGCGGCGGTGCGCCGCTGCGACTTGCCCCGCGATTGCGTCAGCCCAGGCGCTGCAAACCTTCCAGGCAGGTCGCAAGGTGGTACGGCGTGGTCGAAGGCATGTCATGCCGGCTGACCGCGCCATTGCCATCCCGGCACTCATGCCAGCCGCCGTCATGCAGGAACTGCCCCTGAAGGGCCTGCAGCTGCCCAAGCAATTTTTCATCGCTGGCCGAGCGCTGTGCCAGCGCCCGCAGGTACTCCGCCTGGGCCCAGATCCGCTGGGTGGCGTCGAGCACCTTGCCGTCCACATCCAGCATCGCCAGCACCGCCGAATCCTTCACCCCGTACTGTTCGGCGTAGCCGAACGCACGGCTGATGGAGGCATGCAGCGGCGTGCCGCGCAGCAGCGGCGAGCTGTCGAGCAGGTAGAACCATTCGAACTGATGGCCAGGCTCGAACCAGTTATCCACAGCCCCGCGCGGTTTCTCCAGCATCAGGCCGTGTTGCGGCTCGACGAATTGCGCCTGCAGCGCTTCGCACAGCTGCAGCAGCGATTGGCGTACGTCGTCGTCCTCGCGCACGGTCAGCACCTGCAGGAAAGCTTCGGCCAGGTGCATCTGTGGGTTCTGCAAGGGGCCGCTGCCCAGGTCAGACCAGTCTTCACCCAGGCTGGCCTCGTACAGGCCATCGTCACGGGCGAACTGCTCGGCAACCACTTCCAGGGCGCCATTGAGCGTGGCTTCCACCAGGCCTTCACCGACCTTGCCCCAGTAGTGGGCACAGGCGAAGACGATGAAGGCGTGGGTATAGAGATCCTTGCGCCGGTCCAGCGGCCTGCCTTGGGCGTCGATGCTGTAGAACCAGCCGCCGTGCTCGGCGTCATGGAAGTGCTTTTGCAGCGAGCGGAACAGCGCCGCCGCGCGTTCGGCCGCGCCCGGTTGTTCGATGCGGCTGCTGAACAGGTACAGCTGGCGCGCGCAGGCCATGGCGCGGTAGCGCTGTACCGGCAGCGGGCGGTGTTGGGCGTCCAGGGCTTCGTAGGGGAGCGCTAGCTCGGCGTTCCAGCCCGGGCCTTGCCACAGCGGCACGATGCGTTCGGCGAAGTGCTGTTGAAAACGGGTCAAAGCAAGGCGGGGGTCGGACATGCTGGCGCTCATGGACGGTCGGGCAGGGCGCCATGGTAGCAGAACTGGGGGTATGGGTTGCCTGTGCTGGCCCCATCGCTGGCAAGCCAGCTCCCACAAGTATCGAGGCTGACGCCTGCTCTGTGGGAGCAACTGTCTTTGTAGGAGTGATTCCCTGTGGGAGCCGGCTTGCCGGCGATGGGGCCGGTACAGGCAAGGGATCAGCCTGGGTTCCCCAACCCCTGCCAATGCCGCGCACCCACGAAGATGAAGCGCAGCTGCTGGGTGATCTTCTCTTGCGCCGTCATCGCCTGAGGGTTGCCCGGCTCCGGGCTGTCGATCAGCTCCGGCAGGGTGGCGAACACGGTCTTGACCACCAGGTCGGCCATCACCGCCAGGGCCGCGCCGTCCAGGTGCTGCCAGCGCGGCATGCGCGCAAGGTCGGTGGCCAGGTCGCTGCTGATGTCCTGGCGCAGGCGGGCGATGGCCTGGCGTACGGCTTGCGAACCGCCGTACTGTTCGCGGGCCAGGAACAGGAACTGAGCACGGTGGGCGTTGACCACATCGAGGAAGATGCGCACCGAGGCGTCGGTGATGCCACCCAGCTCGAATTCGTTGTGCCGCACCAGGCGGATGGTCTGGCGGAAGGTGGTGTCGATTTCGGCGACCAGGGCCAGGCCCAGGGTGTCCATGTCGGGGAAGTGGCGATAGAAGCCAGTGGGCACGATGCCGGCAGCCTTGGCCACTTCGCGCAGGCTGATGCTGCCAAAGCCACGGCCGCTCTCCATGAGCTGGCAGGCGGCGTCCAGCAGGGCCTGGCGGGTCTGTAGCTTCTGTTCGGCACGCGGCAGCATGGGGCGGGATTCTGTGGCTGTGAGGCCGGCCATTCTGGATAAAAAAACAAAGCCCGGTCAATGGACCGGGCTAGGTGGGGAGCATATACAGCGGGGCGGCTTGTTGTTTTCGGCCATGGCGATCAGCTCACACGGCTGAGTTCAACGAGGCGATCCGAGCCACCTTCGGCAACGCGGTTGTTACGTTCGATCAGGCGGTCCGAGCCACCTTCGGCGACGCGGTTGTTGCGTTCGATCAGGCGATCCGAGCCACCTTCGGCGACGCGGTTATTACGTTCGATCAGACGATCCGAGCCACCTTCGGCGACGCGGTTGTTACGTTCGATCAGGCGATCCGAGCCACCTTCGGCGACGCGGTTGTTGCGTTCGATCAGACGATCCGAGCCACCTTCGGCGACGCGGTTATTACGTTCGATCAGGCGATCCGAGCCACCTTCGGCGACGCGGTTATTACGTTCGATCAGACGGTCCGAACCACCTTCGGCAACGCGACCGGCACGTTCCTGCAGGCGTTCGGCGCCACCTTCAGCCAGGGTGTTCAGCGGCTGGGCAACAGTGGCTGCGCTGGAGCGCGATTCGGCGCTCAGGTGCTGGTCTTCAGCAGGCAGGGCGAAAGCGTTGGCGGCAAGTACGGACAGGGTCAGGCTCAGCAGCAGATGGCGTTTCATGATTCGGTGCTCCTCTCGGGGGCTGAAAAGTGGCTACGGAGGCAATGCTACGCCGCGTAACGCCAGAGAGAAGTTCATCAGGGTAATGGTAACAATCGACGCTATTGATACTCAGGCGCGACGGCTCTGGGTCAATGGTTTTGGCGATGATGGCGGCATTGTGCGCTGCCGATTTCGCAGTAACACCTAGGCCCGCGGCAGACCAATAGCACAGAAAAGTGCCAGGAAAACTTCGCTATCATGGCAACCCGGACTAAACCCTGCGGGTTTTCGTCAGTCCGACATTTTAAGTGCCATCGTTATGCCCGCCTCGTGCCCGGCAGTCAGGAGAACCCCGCAATGACGCGCCCCGCCAGAATCCTTGTCTGGACCTTCGCCACCCTGGCCACGCTGCTGGCGATCCTGGTGGTGGTGATCGCCACCTTCGACTGGAACCGCGTCAAGCCACTGCTCAACGAGAAAGTGTCCGAGGCGCTGCATCGGCCCTTCGCGATCAACGGTAACCTCGCCGTGCACTGGCGCACCGCACCGGAAGAAGGCGGCTGGCGTGCCTTCGTGCCCTGGCCGCATTTCACCGCCGAAGACCTCTCGCTGGGTAACCCGGACTGGCTCAAGGAGCCGCGCATGGTCGGCCTCGAGCGGGTCGAGTTCCGCCTGGCGCCGCTGCCGTTGATCGTCCAGCGCATCAGCATCCCGCGCATCGACCTGGTCAAGCCCAGCGCCAGCCTCACCCGGCTGGCCGACGGCCGCGCCAACTGGACCTTCGACTTCGGGCCCAAGGACGACAACGAACCACCGTCGAAATGGGTGTTGGACATCGGCGCCATCGGCTTCGACCAGGGCAACGTCAGCTTCGACGACCAGACCCTCAAGACCAGCCTGAAGGTGCAGATCGACCCGCTGGGCAAACCGATCCCGTTCAGCGACATCGTCGGCAAGGCCCGCGCCGAAAAAGCCGGCAACGCCCAGGCCTACGCCTTCGGCCTCAAGGCCCAGGGCCGCTACAAAGGCCAGGCAGTGACGGCCACCGGCAAGATCGGCGGCCTGCTGGCGCTGCAGGATGCCAGCCAGCCGTTCCCGCTGCAGGCCGACGCCCGCATCGGCGACACCCAGGTGGCGCTGGCCGGTACCCTGACCGACCCGCGCAACCTGGGCGCCCTCGACCTGCGCCTGAAGCTGTCCGGCAGCAGCCTGGGCAACCTCTACCCGCTCACCGGCGTGACCTTGCCGGACACCCCGGCTTATGAAACCGACGGCCACCTCAACGCCAATTTGCATGCAGCAGGCGGTGCGCAGTTCCGCTACGAGGGCTTCAACGGCAAGATCGGCGCCAGCGATATCCATGGCGACCTGGCGTTCGTCGCCAGCCAGCCGCGGCCGAAACTGTCCGGCAACCTGGTGTCGAACCAGTTGCTGTTCAAGGACCTTGCACCGCTGATCGGCGCCGACTCCAACAGCCAGCAGAAGGCCCGTGGCGGCGCCAGCAAGCAGCCGGCGGGCAAGGTGCTGCCGGTGGAAGAATTCCGCACCGAGCGCTGGCGGGCCATGGATGCCGACGTCTCGTTCGCCGGCAAGCGCATCGTCCACAGCGAGCAGCTGCCGTTCAACGACCTGGCCGCCCATGTGATCCTCGACGATGGCCTGTTGCGCCTGGAGCCGCTGCGCTTCGGCGTGGCCGGCGGCAACCTCGATTCCAACATCAGCCTGGACGGGCGCAGCACGCCGCTGCAAGGGCGTGCCAAGCTCACCGCCCGGGGCTTCAAGCTCAAGCAGCTGTTCCCCAGCTTCGCGCCGATGCAGACCAGCTTTGGTGAGCTCAATGGCGATGCCGACCTGCGCGGCCGCGGCAACTCGGTGGCGGCGTTGCTCGGCACCTCCAACGGTGACCTGCGCCTGCTGATCAACGATGGCGCGATCAGCCGCAGCCTGATGGAGATCGCCGGGCTCAATGTCGGCAACTATGTGATCGGCAAGCTGTTCGGCGACGAGGACGTGAAGATCAATTGCGCGGCGGCCGATGTGGGCATCAAGGATGGCCTGGCCACTACCCGCCTGTTCGTCTTCGATACCGAGAACGCGATCATCTACATCAACGGCACGGCCAACTTCGCCAGCGAGCAGCTGGACTTGAAGATCACCCCGGAATCCAAGGGCGTGCGGCTGTTCTCGCTGCGTTCGCCGTTGTACGTGCGTGGGCCGTTCGCCAAGCCCAATGCCGGCGTGCAGGCGGTGCCGCTGGCGCTGCGTGGCGCGGGGATGCTGGCATTGGGTGTGGTCGTGGGGCCGGCGGCGGGGCTATTGGCGCTGATCGCGCCGAGCAGTGGCGATGCGCCGAACCAATGCACGCCGCTGTTGCAGCAGATGAAAGCCGGCAAGGCGCCGGCTGCGGTGAACAAAGGTCGTTGAAGTGCGTGGGAGCAACTGTCTTATGTTGTCAGTGGTGGCCTCATCGCTGGCAAGCCAGCTCCCACAGGTACGATGCTTGCCTCGAGGTTAGCGCGGTCCATGTGCGGGCCGAGAACTCAAGACCTGCGCTCTACCTGTGGGAGCGGCGGTTCGCTGCTGCGATTTACCCGCGAAAGTGACACCTCGGTGCCTGGCACGGGCTATGCCCGTGTTCGCGGGTGAACCCGCTCCCACAGTCTGATGTTTACAGCCCCTGCAACAGATCCGCCATATCGTCCGCGTGCTCTTCTTCCTGGGCCAGGATGTCCTCGAAGATCCGCCGTGTAGTCGGGTCGCTATCGCCAATGAACTGGATGATCTCGCGGTAGCTGTCGATGGCGATGCGCTCGGCCACCAGGTCTTCCAGCACCATCTCCTTCAGGTTCTTGCCTTCCACGTACTGGGCATGTGAATGCTTGCTCAGGTTGTCCGGGTTGAAGTCCGGCTCGCCGCCCAGTTGCACGATGCGCTCGGCCAGCTTGTCGGCGTGCTCGGCTTCCTGGGTGGCATGCTCGAGGAATTCCGCTGCAGCGACACTGGCCTTGATGCCGCTGGCCATGAAGTAGTGGCGCTTGTAACGCAGCACGCACACCAGCTCCGTGGCCAGCGACTCGTTGAGCAGGCGCAGGATCTTCTCGCGGTCGGCCTGGTAACCCTCGGTCACCGCGCCGTTTTCAGCGTGCTTGCGCGCACGTTCGCGCAGGGTCTTCACATCGGTCAGTTCAACGCTCATGTTCATCTCCGAAAAAAATCAGGGTGGTCATGCGCCGTGGGCGGCGTCGCTGTCTTGCTGGCGTTGCTTGCACGTCTTGAAGCCCTTGGCGTCAACATGCCCGGTGGCGTCAAAGCGCACGTAGTAGGCCTGCTGGTGGCCGTCGCGGTTGAGGATGTAGTCGTTGCAGGTGCCGCCATGGGGCAGGTCGATGGCATTCGACGGGTTGCCGCCGATGGCGATGACCTTCTGCATGGTCATGCCGTTTTCCACCTGCTTGACCAGCGGCTGGTCGCGGTAGGTCACGTAGTCCACCGGGTTTTCCGGGCGGCTGCTGCAGGCGGCGAGGGTGGCGCTTGCCAGAAGAATGGCCAGGGTCTGCTTGTACATGGTCCCGCTCCTTGCTCGAGGGTCTGTTCTGCTTGGAACCGCGCGGCGCGCCAGGAGTTCGATTGCGCAGGGCTCAAACGGCGCTGTAGTGTGGGCCGGTCGTCCATGGAAAGGGGCTGGGGCAATGACGCAGGCGTTGGCTACACGCTATCCACTGGTGCTGGTGCCCGGCATGCTCGGGTTTGTGCGGTTGCTGCTCTATCCCTACTGGTTCGGCATCGTCCCGGCCCTGCGCCGGGGCGGCGCGCAGGTGTTCCCGGTGCAGGTCTCGCCCTTGCATGGCAGCGAGGTGCGCGGCGAACAGCTGCTGGCCATCATCGAAGACATCTGCCAGCGCACGGGGGCGGAAAAGGTCAACCTGATCGGCCATAGCCAGGGTGCGCTGAGTGCCCGCTATGCGGCGGCGAAACGCCCTGACCGGGTAGCCTCGGTGACCTCGGTGGCCGGGCCCAACCATGGCTCGGAGCTGGCCGACCACCTGGAACGCACGGCGCCGGGCGACTCAGCCCGGGGGCGTATCCTCAAGGCTGTGCTGCATGGCCTGGCGGTGTTGCTGGTGTGGCTGGAGACCGGCTGGCGCCGCGACCCGCTGCCGATCGACGTGCATGCCTCGCATCAGTCGTTGACCTGCGCCGGGGTGGCGCTGTTCAACCAGGCTTATCCACAGGGGCTGCCCGAGGTCTGGGGCGGGGAAGGGCCAGGGGAGGTGAACGGGGTGCGCTACTACTCCTGGTCCGGCACCCTGCAGCCCGGGCTCACCGACCAGGGCCGCAACCGCTTCGATGGCAGCAACCGCTTCTGCCGCCTGTTCGCCCGCAGCTTCGTCAGGGAGAAAGGCCAGTGCGATGGCATGGTCGGGCGCTTCAGTTCGCACCTAGGCCAGGTGATCGGTGACGACTATCCGCTCGACCACCTGGACATCGTCAACCAGTCGCTCGGCGCGGTGGGCAAGGGCGCCGAGCCGGTGCGGCTGTTTACCGAGCATGCCGCCCGGCTCAAGGCGGCGGGGTTGTGATCGAGCGGCCAGCACATACCCTGTGGGAGCGGCTTTAGCCGCCAAACAGACGACGCGGTGCATGGCACCGGCTGCGCCGGTGTTCGCGGGTAAACCCGCTCCCACAGGTCCTCACTCAATCATCAAGTTATGCGCAGTTCTATGAGGTCCGACGCACCGGCGTAGTCCAGCGCTCGGCCAGCAGCACCCCAACCAGGGTCAGCAACCCGCCAACCAGGTGATAACTGGCCAGCTGCTCATCCAGCACCACTGCGGCAATCACCGCCGTCACCACCGGCAACAAGTTGAAGAACAGCGTGGTCCGGCTCGGCCCCAGCCGGTGCACCGCCTGCATCCATACCCGTGGCGCGACCATCGAGGCCAGCACGCAGGCATACACCACCAGGCCAATGTTATGGCCGTTCAGCCCGGTCTTGGGCGACAGCAGGAACAGCGGCAGCAGCACCAGGATCGCCACCAGGATTTGCAGGTACAGCAGCTGCATCGGCGGCAGGCGCAGTTGCCATTTCTTCAGCAGGAAGCTGTACAGCGCATAGGCGAAGGTGGCCACCAGCATCATCAGGTCGCCGCTGTTCAGGCCCTGGTGCAGCAGCGCCGAAGGTTGGCCGGCCGAGACCACCTCGAGCACGCCGAAGAACGACACCAGCGCGCCGAGCAAGGCGCCGTAGCTCAGGCGCTGGCCCAGCCAGGCGATGGACAGGGCCAGCGACATCAGCGGCATCAGCGACAGGATGATGCCCATGTTGGTGGCGCTGGTGATGCCGGCGGCGAAGTAGGCCAGGCTCTGGTAGATGGCCATGCCCAGCACGCCCAGCACCAAGACCTTGCCCAGGTGCGGGCGAATTGCTGCGCGGTTGCGCCATACCTGGGGCAGCAGGAAGGGGGTGAACAGCAGGCCGGCCAGCAGCCAGCGGTAGAAGCCGATCTCGGCCGGGAAGATGGCCCCGGCGGACAGCTTGGTGACCACGGTGTTGCCGGCCCAGATGAGGATGGCGGTAAGGGGGAAGAGGTAATTCATGCAACGAGTACTCGCAGTTACAGACTGGGGCCGCTGTGCGGCCCTTCGCGGGTAAACCCGCTCCCACAGAAGTTTGCGCAGATCCTGTGGGAGCGGGTTTACCCGCGAAGGGCTGCGCAGCAGCCCCTGATGGCTCGGTATTATCCGCTGTCTGTCGCAAGGCCTATACTTCCATCCAGACAACCCGCCCCGCGAAGCAGCCAACATGCCCCGCCAGTACCTCGACATCCCGCAATTCGACCAGCTCCCCGCCCCGGTCTACTTCCGCTACGACGAATTCGGCGCCGGCAGCCAGAGCGCGCCCCATCGCCACCCTTGGGGCCAGCTCAACTACGCCTCCCACGGCGTCATGCACCTGGATGTCGAAGGCCAGCGCTTCATCTCGCCTCCCCACTACGCCGTGTGGGTGCCGCCGGGCACCGAGCACGGCTGCTACAACCCCCAGGCCATCGTCTACCGCTCGGTGTACCTGGACCGCAGCCTGTGCGCCGAGCTGCCAGCCCAGCCCTGCAGCCTGGTGGTCAGCGACATCCTCAAGGCGATCCTCGGCGACTTCGCCCGGCGCGACCTCAAGGTGGCCCAGAACGCCTGCGACCAACGCCTGGTCCAGGTGCTGCTCGACCAACTGCACCAGGCGCCGAGGCAAACCTGCTACCTGCCGTTCGCCCGCAGCGACAGCCTGGGCCAGGTGCTCGCCGGGCTGCAGGCCGAGCCCGGCGACAACCGCCCACTGGCCGACTGGGCCGCGCAGGTGCACGTCAGCGAGCGCACCCTGGCCCGGCACTTCCTGCGCGAGCTGGGCATGAGCTTTGGTGAGTGGCGCCTGCGCCTGCGCTTTCTGCGGGCCATCGAGGCGCTGGAAGCCGGCCTGCCGATCCAGGCCATCGCCTTCGACCTCGGCTACAGCAGCGGCTCGGCGTTCATCGCCATGTTCCAGCGCCAGGCCGGCTGCACGCCGGAGCAGTACCGGCGGCAGGCCCGGGCAGAGATGTAAGATTTCTTGTCTACACTCAGCTCGACAAGCGCGCATCGGGCGCGCCGACAAGGAGACCACTCCATGAAGCTGCTGCATGTGCCACTGCTGGTGCTGGGCATGTTGATCGCTGGGCAAGGATTCGCCGCCACCGCGCAACAGGAAAAGATGAAGACCTGCAACGCCGACGCCACCACCAAGGCGCTCAAGGGCGATGAGCGCAAGGCGTTCATGAGCACCTGCCTGAAGAAGGATGTGCCGCAGACCCAACAGGACAAGATGAAAACCTGCAACGCCGACGCCACCACCAAGGCGCTCAAGGGCGACGAGCGCAAGGCGTACATGAGCGACTGCCTGAAGAAGAAATGACCTGTGCCTATGCCTGTGCATTGAAGGCTGGCAGACTGCGGGACTTTCCGCTGTCTGCCGTCGAGGCTGTATGACCTTCACCCCCCGCCAGATCTCCCTTGCCAGCCTGGTCATCGTCATCGGCGGTCTGTTGCTGGCATTGCCCCTGAAGTTGCTCCCCAGCCTGCTGGCCGGGCTGTTGGTGTTCGAGCTGGTCAACATGCTCACCCCGCGCCTGCAGCCGCTGATCGCCGGGCAGCGCGCCCGCTGGCTGGCGGTCGCCCTGCTGGGCACGCTGGTGGTGAGCACCCTGACCCTGCTGTTCGCCGGCGCCTTCAGTTTTCTCCTGCACGAAGCCGAGAACCCCGGCGCCTCGCTGGACAAGTTCATGGCCCTGGTCGAACGCGCCCGTGGTCAGTTGCCGCCGTTCATCGAAGCCTACCTGCCGGCCAGCGCGGCTGAGTTCAAGGTGGCTATCGGCGACTGGATCAAGAGCCACCTGAGCGACCTGCAACTGGTGGGCAAGGGCATGGCGCACATGTTCGTGACGCTGTTGATCGGCATGATCCTCGGCGCCATCGTCGCCTTGCAGCGCATCCCCGACATTTCCCGGCGCAAGCCCCTGGCCGCGGCCTTGTTCGAGCGCCTGAGCCTGCTGGTGCAGGCGTTTCGCAACATCGTCTTCGCGCAGATCAAGATCTCGCTGCTCAACACCGCGTTCACCGGCATCTTCCTGGCCGTGGTGCTGCCGCTGTTCGGCGTGCACCTGCCGCTGACCAAGACGCTGATCGTGCTGACCTTCCTGCTCGGCCTGCTGCCGGTGATCGGCAACCTGATGTCCAACACCCTGATCACCATCGTCGGGATGTCGCTGTCGATCTGGGTGGCGGCGGCGGCGCTGGGCTACCTGATCGTGATCCACAAGGTCGAGTACTTCCTCAACGCGCGGATCGTCGGCGGGCAGATCAGTGCCAAGGCCTGGGAGCTGTTGCTGGCGATGCTGGTGTTCGAGGCCGCGTTCGGCCTGCCGGGGGTGGTGGCGGGGCCGATCTACTACGCGTACCTGAAGAGTGAGCTGAAGCGGATGGAGCTGGTCTGAGGGATTGCTTGAACCTGTACCGGCCTCTTCGCGGGTAAACCCGCTCCCACAGGTTCACCGCTGCCTTCAAGGCATAGATAATCCTGTGGGAGCGGGTTTACCCGCGAAGAGGCCTGTACAGGCGAAGGCAAAGGTTCAGATTGTCCCGTAGCGCTTGCGCGCCTCGATCGCCAGCCCGCTGCCGATGCTGCCGAAGATATTCCCTTCCACATGCCGCGCCTTGGGCAGCATCGCCGCCACGCTGTTGCGCAGTGCCGGGATGCCGCTGGAACCGCCGGTGAAGAACACCGTGTCCACCTGGCTTTCATTCACCCCGGCCCTGGCCAGCAGCTCTGTCACGCTGCCACGCACACGCTCCAGCAAGCCATCGATGGCATCCTCGAACAACGCGCGGGTCAGCTCGGCGCAGAGCCCCGGCTCGATGCGGCCAAAGTCCACGCTACGGCTGTCACGGTCGGTCAGCTCGATCTTGCTGGCCTCCACTTCCATCGCCAGCCAGTGCCCGGCGCGCTCTTCGATCAGCTTGAACAGGCGGTCGATGCCCAGGGTGTCCTCGATGTCGTAGCGCATGTTGCCCAGCGCCAGCTGCGACTTCTGCGAGTACAGGGCGTTGATGGTGTGCCAGGTGGCCAGGTTGAGGTGGTAGCTGGTGGGCATCAGTGCGCCGCTCTTCATCCGGCTGCCGTAACCGAACAGCGGCATCACGCCCTGCAGGCTCAACTGCTTGTCGAAGTCGGTACCGCCGATGTGCACGCCGCCGGTGGCGAGGATGTCGTCCTGGCGCTCGTCCACCAGGTGACGCTCGGGCGACAGGCGGATCAGGGTAAAGTCCGAAGTACCGCCGCCGATATCGACGATCAGCACCAGCTCTTCACGGCTGATGCCCGACTCGTAGTCGAACGCCGCGGCGATCGGCTCGTACTGGAACGACACGTCCTTGAAACCGATCTTGCGCGCCACCTCGGCCAGGGTGTCCTCGGCCTCCTGGTCGGCAGCGGGGTCTTCGTCGACGAAGAACACCGGGCGGCCCAGCACCACCTGGTCGAACTCGCGGCCGGCGGCGGCTTCGCCACGCTTTTTCAGCTCGCCGATGAACATGCCCAGCAGGTCCTTGAAAGGCAGGGCGCTGCCCAGCACGCTGGTGTCGTGCTTGATCAGCTTGGAACCCAGCAGGCTCTTGAGCGAGCGCATCAGGCGGCCTTCGTAGCCTTCCAGGTACTCGTGCAGGGCCAGGCGGCCGTACACCGGCCGACGTTCCTCGATGTTGAAGAAGACCACCGAAGGCAGGGTGATCTTGCCGTCTTCCAGGGCGATCAGCGACTCGACGCCCGGGCGGTGCCAGCCGACCGTGGAGTTGGAGGTACCAAAATCGATGCCAAGGGCGCGGGCCGGGGATACGTCAGACATGAGGGGAAAGCTTCCGGAGGCAAAACGGCCGCGCAGTGTATGCCAGTTGGCTACAGAATCAAGACCGGTCGTCTGCCGTGAGGCAAAGCCAAGCGCACCTTGAAAGGCTATGCTTGGCCCCTATCTTCAGTTGCAACCTGCACTTTCACATTGGTGATCCACAGATGGACTTCAAAGACTATTACAAGATACTCGGCGTTGAACCGAGCGCGGACGAGAAGGCGATCAAGGCCGCGTACCGCAAGCTCGCGCGCAAGTATCACCCCGACGTCAGCAAGGAGCGTGACGCCGAGGACAAATTCAAGGAGGCCAACGAGGCCTACGAAGTGCTTGGCGACAAGGACAAGCGCGCCGAGTTCGACGAAATCCGCAAGTATGGCGGCCAGCACGGCCGGCCGTTCCAGGCCCCGCCTGGCTGGCAGAGCCGCGGCGGCAACGGCGGCGGCGGTTTCGAGGGCGGCGACTTCTCCGACTTCTTCAGTTCGATCTTCGGCGCCCGGGGTGGCAACCCCTTCGGTGGTGGCGGCCGGCAACAGCGCAGTACCGGCAGACGAGGGCAGGACGTGGAACTGGAACTGGCGGTCTTCCTTGAAGAGACCCTGAACAACGAATCCAAGCAGATTAGCTTCCAGGTGCCGCAGACCAACGGCGCCGGGCAGCGCACCGGGTTCACCACCAAGACCCTGAACGTGAAGATCCCCGCCGGGGTGACCGACGGCGAGCGCATCCGCCTCAAGGGCCAGGGCGCGCCGGGTGTGGGCGGTGGCGCCAACGGCGACCTGTTCCTGACCCTGCGCATGGCCCCGCACCCGCTGTTCGATGTCGAAGGCCATGACCTGATCATCACCGTGCCGCTGGCCCCGTGGGAGGCCGCGCTGGGCGCCAAGGTGGCGGTGCCGACCCTGACCGGCAAGATCAACCTGACCATCCGCCCCGACAGCCAGAGCGGCCAGCGCCTGCGGGTCAAGGGCATGGGCCTGCTGAACAAACAGGGCGAGCGCGGCGACCTTTATGCGCAATTGAAAGTGGTAATGCCCGCCCAGTCCGACGCCGCCGCACGCGAGCTGTGGACCCAGCTCTCCGAGAAAGCCGCGTTCAATCCGAGGACTCAATGGAGTAAGTGACCATGAGCAGCACCCTGATCGTTCAACTGGACATGCGTACCCTGTGCCAGGAGGCCGATGTCACGGCCGACTGGGTGATCGAGATCGTCGAGCACGGCATTGTTGAACCGTCGGGGCGAACGCCCGACGAATGGCTGTTCGATGACCGCGCGCCGGTGACCTTGAAGCGCGCGGTGAAGCTGCATCAGGAGTTGGAGCTGGAGTGGGAAGGGGTGGCGCTGGCGCTGGAGTTGCTGGAGGAGGTGCAGCAGTTGCGCAGCGAGAACAGCATGCTGCGCCAGCGCTTGGGCAGGTTCACTCAGATGTGAACAGGTCGGGGCCGCGTTGCGGCCCTTTCGCCGGCAAGCCGGCTCCCACCTGTACAGCGCACGCCGTTCCCTGTGGGAGCCGGCTTGCCGGCGATTCTCAAGCAGCAGCCATGATCTTGAAATACAACGCCGTCGCCCGGTAAACCCCATCCGGCCCACAGGCATAATCCGGGATCTCCCCCGCCTTGCTATACCCCTGCGCCCGATAAAACGCCTCCGCGCCGGAGCCAGCCTCGGTATCCAAGTACAGCATCCCCCGCCTGACCCGCCGGGCATCGGCCTCCAGCGCATTCATCAGTTGCTGCCCCAACCCACGCCGCCGCGCATTGCTGTGCACCAGCAGCTTCTGCACCTCGGCCCGGTTCAGCCCGTTGGGCTTCAGGCACAGGCCCAGCTGCACGCTGGCCAGCACCTCATGGCCCTGGGCGATCACCCATAAAAGTTGCTCGCCACTGGCCAGGCGCGCCTTCACCTCATCGAAATAGGCATTGGCCTGCTGCTCGTCGATATCCGCCAGAAAGCCCACCGAAGCACCCTGTCGCACCGCATCCAGCAGCAGGGCCACCAGGCCCTCGCGGTAATAGGCCAGGCCTTCATGGGAGACGCGTTGCAGGTGGGCGGCGTTCATCGGGTTCAGCTCCTTGAGGGGGGGAGGGCGTTCTCGTCCAGATTCAGCTGCATGAAGGTCAGGTCCAGCCAACGGCCGAACTTCACGCCCACCTGGGCCATCTGCCCGGTGATGGCGAAGCCCAGGCGCTGGTGCAGGCGGATCGACGCGGCGTTGCCGCTCTCGATGGCGGCGACCATCACATGTTTGTCGCACGTGCGCGCACGTTCGATCAGCGCCGCCATCAGGATCGGCCCCAGGCCTTTGCCACGCTGATCGCCACGGATGTACACCGAGTGCTCGACGGTATGCCGGAAGCCTTCGAAGGGCCGCCAGTCGCCGAACGAGGCATAGCCCAGCACCCCGCTTTCATCCACCGCCACCAGGATCGGGTAGCCCTGCTGCGCGCGGGCCTCGAACCAGGCCCGGCGGTTGGCCAGGTCGACCGGGGTTTCGTTCCAGATCGCCGTGGTGTTGCGCACGGCGTCGTTGTAGATGTCGAGGATGCCTGGCAGGTCTTCGGCCAGGGCATCGCGCAGCGGGTAACTCATGACGGCATCTCGCAAGGGAAGTCAGTGCAGATTAAATGGTAACCAGGCCACGCACACCTTCGGCCTGCATGTTTTCGCCGCGCCCCTGCTGGACGATCTCGCCACGGGCCATCACCAGGTACTGGTCGGCCAGTTCCTCGGCGAAGTCATAGAACTGCTCTACCAGCAGGATGGCCATGTCGCCACGGTCGGCGAGTTTGCGGATCACCGCGCCGATTTCCTTGATCACCGAGGGCTGGATGCCTTCGGTCGGTTCGTCGAGGATCAGCAGGCGCGGGCGGCTGGCCAGCGCACGGCCGATGGCCAACTGTTGCTGCTGGCCGCCGGACAGGTCGCCGCCACGGCGCTGTTTCATCTGCGCAAGCACCGGGAACAGTTCGTAGATGAAGGGCGGTACTTGCCGTGCCTCGCGGGCGGGGAAGCGCGACAGGCCCATCAGCAGGTTTTCCTCCACCGTCAGGCGCGGGAAGATCTCGCGGCCCTGGGGCACGTAGGCGATGCCGGCCTGTACCCGTTGCTGCGGCTTGAGCGCGGTGATTGCTTTGCCTTCCCATTCCACGCGGCCCTCGCGGGCCGGCAGCAGGCCCATCAGGCAGCGCAGCAGGGTGGTCTTGCCCACGCCGTTGCGCCCGAGCAGGCAGGTCACTTCGCCGACCTTGGCCTCGAAGGACAGGCCGCGCAGGATGTGGCTGCCGCCGTAGTACTGGTGCAGGGTATCGATTTTGAGCATGTGTTGTTCCTGGAGTATTCGTATTGCCCATGCCGGCCCTTTCGCGGGTAAACCCGCTCCCACAAGGATCGCTCACAAAACCTTGGGGAGGG